>JBDQMQ010000009.1:0-12946 GCA_040262185.1 Aquiluna sp.
GTTCCGAGGCCCCCACTACGAAACTCCCGCCGAGGTCCAAATGGCCAAGAAGATGGGCGGCGACATCGTGGGTATGTCAACAGCGCTCGAGGCAATAGCTGCCAGAGAGTCAGGGATGGAGGTGCTTGGTATGTCTCTGATTACAAACCTTGCAGCCGGTGTCCAGAAGACCCCTCTGAGTCACGAGGAGGTAATTGCCGCTGGAAAAGCAGCAGAGGCAAAAATCTCAAAACTGCTGGCAGAGATAGTCACAAAGCTCTAAATGAATCATCTCGAAGCGGCAAAGTCTTGGCTGGCTCAGGATCCCGACCCTAAAACAAAGGCTGAGCTCGAACAGCTCATCGCTGAGCAGAACCTTGCTGAGTTAGAAACCAGGTTCTCCACCACGCTGCAGTTTGGAACAGCCGGACTCAGAGGGGAGCTTGGAGCTGGCCCAAACCGGATGAACCGAATCGTGCTGGCAAGAGCCGCAATGGCCATTGCCAAGTTTCTAAAAAACAACTTAGCCACCTATCAAACCAAGGACTCTGAGCTACTAGTTGTGATCGGTTACGACGGGCGAGAGAACTCCGAGGTATTTGCAAAGGACAGTGCCGGAATCATTTCGGCACAGGGGATTCCGGTCGTGCTCTTTGACTCGATGGTGCCAACACCTGTCGCAGCATTCACCGGTAAAAGATTGGGTGCGAGTGCGACCATCATGGTAACCGCAAGCCACAACCCGCCGCGCGATAACGGCTACAAGGTCTACCTCGGCGGCCCAAATGGCGGTTCTCAACTTGTCCCTCCCCAAGATGCCGAGATTGCGAAGGAAATTGCCAAGGTCGCCGAAAGCTTTACCTTCGACGAGATTCCCCAGTTTGGAAACTACGAGCTTGCGGGCAGTAAGGCTATCGACAGCTACATCAAAAGAGCCTCCGAACTGGTTGAAGCGCGAGACGAGCAAAGAAAGAGCCTCAAGATCACCCACACCGCGCTTCACGGCGTGGGCTGGAGGGTTGTCAGCGAACTGTTTTCCGGGCTCGGCTTTGAGCTAACTCCAGTTGCCAAGCAGATGGATCCAGATCCCAAGTTTCCAACCGTTAGCTTCCCAAACCCTGAAGAGCCTGGTGCTATGGACCTAGCCTTTGAACACGCAACCGCAACTTCCAGCGAGCTCATACTTGCCAACGACCCGGACGCGGACCGCCTAGCGGTTGCGGTTTCCGAAGGAGATGGCTGGAGGATGCTCACCGGAGACCAGGTTGGGCTGATTCTTGCTGAGCTCTGCGCTAAAGGAGCAACTAACGGCAACCTTGCAAACTCAATAGTCTCTGCAGATATCTCCAATCTTGCGAAGTCGCACTCTCTTGGCTATCAGCAGACCCTCACTGGCTTTAAGTGGATCTCGAAGGTGCCGGATCTCGTCTACGGATACGAGGAAGCCCTCGGCTACTGTGTCGACCCAAAATTCACCCCAGACAAGGACGGAATAACCGCCGCACTTCTCATTGCCCAGCTCGCTGTCGAGCTGAAAGCTCAAGGCTCAAACATCTCCGAGTATCTCGCCGAGCTCCTGGACCGCTATGGCCACATCGCAACCTCGCAGGTTTCGATTAGGGTCACAGACCTTTCGGTTATCTCAACGACCATGGCAAACCTCAGGCGGCTTCCACCGACGAAGTTCTCAGGCTCTCAGCTAGAAACCGAGGACCTATTAAGCGCTGAGAACCCCACTGACGCGTTAGTTATGACGGGCGGCGGAGCAAAGCTGATATTTAGACCAAGCGGGACCGAGCCGAAACTCAAGTGCTATTTGCAATTCCAGGGTGACAGCGCGGCATCGGCAGCTTCTGGTCTTGAAAGGCTTCGAGAGTTTGCTAGCGGCCTGCTTGATGACGCTCAACAAAGCGCTTAACACTCTGGGGAATCGGCAGACTCTTTGACTCAGCATCTGCTGGGATTATGGCTCCAACATCCCTCTTGAGCGGCACAATTCCAGCCCAGTAGCCGAGATTCATGTCCTCCTCGGGATCATCGACCTCGTTCACTGAAATCTTCACTGAGGCCTCATCCAGCTTCACCGCGACGATGATTGTGGCGGCAGCTTCCTTCTTGGTCATCGGCCTGGCCTCAGCTACGCGGCCAGGGATAAGTGAGTCGCTAATTAGATCCAGGGCTGCAAGCTTTTCTTCGTCCTCCAAGAGCCTCGCCTTACCGAAGATTACGGCGGAACGATAGTGCATTCCGGAGTTGAAGTTACTTCTTGCCACCTTCAAAGCATTTAGCTCGGTAATGCTCACGCAAACACTTGGATTATCTGCAAGTAGCCGCATGAGCCTGGATCCCGAAGAGCCATGCAAAAAGAGGGTGTCGTGGTCTCTGCCGTATGTCATGGGAATAACAAGGGGCATGCCCTTCTCCACCAGCCCTACATGGGCGACGAGATTTTCGTCGATTATTGAGTGAAGATCTGAGACATTGAAGGAGGCTTTGTAGGGAAGTCTTTTGAGTTCGGTTCTACTAGTTTGTCCGGGCTGGCTCATCCCAAGATGCTAGCCGACTGAGACGAAAAGCTTCTCTTCCAATTCGGCCAGATCAAAGATGTTCTTCACGACGATTACTTCGCTCGCGACACCTGTTAGGAGATCAGCAACCTCCTGGGTTGCGATCACAACCTGGGCCTCGATCTCGCCAGTCACCACGTGATCCACGGTGACAGCGCGAACCTCGGCCTCAACCTCTAAACGACTGAGCACCTTGTCAACGTTGGCCTTGAGCAAGACGGAAGTACCAATCCCTGCTCCGCACACTGTATAAATAAGCACATCTAATAGAAGCACTTAGGCGCGGTTTTTATGCCCGAGCGAAGAAGATTAAACACATTGTTCATCTTTGCTTTAGGCGCGGGCGAAACCCAATTCGATCATGTCCATGAGTTCCTCGCGCTCTGGAAGACCCTGAAAGGCTGCCTGGGCAGCATTTAGCTGGAACTGCTCTAGGTCTGCGATGGTGTAGCCAAAGGTGTCCACCAGAATCTCGAGCTCTCTAGTGAGGCTCGTGCCGCTCATGAGACGGTTATCAGTGTTCACAGTCACCTTGAACCCCAGGTCGTAGAGAACATCGAATGGGTGGTCCCCCATTGTGTCGCCCATCATTGCAAAAGCGCCGGTCTGAAGGTTTGAAGAGGGAGAGGTCTCGAGAACAATCTCGCGATCGTGGACCCACTGGGCCACTGGCCCCAAAACAACCAGATCGGTGTCTCCCTCTGTACGCGAGAACATGATGTCCTCAATTAGACGCACACCGTGGCCTAGCCTGAGCGCTCGCCCAGAGACTATTGCGTCTTTGATGGACTCGACTCCGTCGGCCTCGCCGGCGTGAACTGTCACGGGAAAGAGCTCCGAGGCCAGATAGTCAAAAGCCACCTTGTGTCTTGATGGCAGAAAGCCCTTTTCCGCTCCTGCAATGTCAAAGCCGACAACACCGTTGTTTCGGTGTCGAACAGCTAGCTCGGCAATCTCAAGGCCTCGATCGGCATGGCGCATTGCGGTAACAAGCTGCCCGGTTCGGATGAAGCCGCCGCGGTCGCTGATCTCTTCCATTGCCCGCTCCAGACCATCCTGCACAGCCTCGACCGTTTCATCGAGCGAGAGACCTCCTGCAAGGTGTTGCTCTGGAGCCCAGCGCAGCTCACCGTAGATGACGCCGTCTTCTGCAAGGTCCATAACCGACTCATAGGCGACCCGCTCAAGACTCTCCCGGGTCTGCATGACGGCAACGGTGTGATCAAAGGCCTCAAGGTAGTTCACAAGCGAGCCCGAGTTACATACCTCAGAAAACCAATTCGCCAGGTCCACAGCCGACTCGGCCGGGAGTTTGTGACCCACGCCATCTGCCAGTTCAACAATCGTCTGAGGTCTTAGGCCGCCATCTAGGTGGTCGTGTAAAGAAATCTTGGGTAGCGACTGAATGTCCAATGGGTTCCTAACTAACTCGCCCGAGAATCATCTCGCGCTTCGGTGGGGCTTGCTGAGAAAAATCAACGGCACTGGAAGCCAATTCGATTGCCCTCTCGAACTTCTCAGGAGTGTCAGTGTAGAGGGTCATCAGGGCATCGCCCTCTTCGATGCTGTCCCCCAATTGCGCATGTAGCTCAACACCGGCACCAAACTGAACCGCGTCCTCCTTGCGCTCTCTTCCGGCACCCAGGCGCCAGGATGCGACTCCGACAGCTAACGCATCCAGACGGGAAATAAAGCCAGAGCCGTTCGCGCGGATGGTATGGAATTCTTTTGCTTTGGGTAGCTCAACATCTAAGTCCCCACCCTGGGCCGAGATCATCTTGCGGAAGAGGTCCATGGCCTTCCCATTTTGAAGGTTCTCTGTGGGGTCAACATCATTGATGCCGCTGTGAGCGAGCATCTCCTTTGCCAGCTCCACCGTAATCTCGATCACGTCGGCTGGGCCCCCACCGGTTAGCACCTCAATGGACTCCTCAACCTCCAGGGCATTACCAATCTTGAGGCCAAGTGGGGTGGACATATCGGTCAGTAGCGCCGAGGTCTTTACACCCGCATCCTGCCCAATCTGCACAAGGGTCTTAGCAAGCTCGCCGGCTCTGTCGAGAGTCTTCATGAATGCCCCTGAGCCCACCTTTACATCCAATACCAGTGCGGAGGTTCCCTCGGCAATCTTCTTGCTCATGATTGATGAGGCGATCAGCGGAATCGCCTCAACCGTTCCCGTGACATCTCGCAGTGCATAGAGTTTCTTGTCGGCAGGGGCCAACCCACTGCCCGCTGCACAGACCACAGCTCCAACCTCAGCGAGCTGGCTGTAGAGCTCTGTGTTCGAAAGGCCAGCCTGCCAGCCAGAGATAGCCTCGAGCTTGTCCAGCGTGCCGCCGGTGTGACCTAGGCCCCTGCCGGAGAGCTGAGGGACCGCGACTCCGTAGGAGGCGACCAGCGGAGCCAGCGGCAGGGTAATTTTGTCCCCAACACCACCTGTTGAGTGTTTGTCAGCGGTTGGTTTCGAAAGACCAGAGAAATCCAGCCGCTCACCCGAAGCAATCATCGCCATGGTCAGGTCAAGGATCTCCCTGCGCTCCATGCCATTGAGCAATATGGCCATTGCCATTGCAGACATCTGCTCGTCAGCAACTACGCCGTTTGTATAGGCATCGACAAGCCAGTTAATTTCATCAGTGGTTAGCACTTCGTGCTCACGCTTTTTGATGATTAGCTCGACCGCGGAAAAACTCATCGATTCAGATCCTCAGGTCCGAAGGCCTCTGGCAGCACCTCTTGAATTGTCTTGATTCCAACCGTTGTCTTTAGAAGCATGCCCTCCGCGGAGTGCTCGTATAGAAGCTGCCTACACCTGCCGCAGGGCATAAGCGGCTCGCCGTTACCGTCGACACAGGCAAAAGCGGCAAGCTTGCCGCCACCGGTGCGAAAGAGCTCGCTAACCAGCGAGCACTCAGCACAAAGACCTAACCCGTAGGACGCATTCTCAACGTTTGCTCCGCTAATAATGCGACCGTCGGATGTAAGTGCAGCGGCCCCCACCGGGAATTTGGAGTAGGGGGCGTAGGCCTTAGCCATTGCCGTCTTTGCGGCATCGGTTAGCTCTGCCCAGTCGATCTCCACAATTACCCTTTCGTGTATGGAATTGCGAGCGCCTTAGGCGGTCTGGATTGCCCAACAAAAGCGACGACAGCAATGATCGTGACCACGTAGGGCACCATGACGATGAAGTCCGTAGGAATACCTGGGCTCACCTGATTCGCCCAAACTCTCAGAATGATTGAGAAGCCGAATAGCAGTGCAGCAAGCGCTGCAGAGATTGGGTGCCAGCGGCCGAGGATAACAACCGCGAGAGCAATAAACCCGAAGCCACCAGCCATCTCCCGACCAAATGCGCCGGCATTTCCAATCGTCAATGCAGCACCGCCAAGACCAGCTGACATGCCCCCCAGTGTTACCCACCAGAACCTGGTCCTACCGACATTAATGCCGACGGTGTCTGCTGCAAGAGGGTGCTCACCGACTGCCCTCGCCCTTAGGCCAAGCTTCGTCTTGAAGAGAATGAAGTAGAGGGTGGGTACAAAAACAAGGGCTACAAAAACGGTAATTCGGTTTTCAAAAATCACCGGGCCGAGTAGGGGAATATCGCTTAGGAAAGGAATCTTGATGATGTCTAGCGTGCCCGGGAAATTCACATTTTCGGCGTCTTGGGTAAGCCACTGCTGAAATAGGAAGCTTGTTATGCCTATAACTAAAACGTTGAGGACAACACCGACGATGATCTGTTGAGCAAGGTATTTGATGGCAAACACCGCCAGTACAAGGGAAACCAATGCACCGCCAATCATGGCGCTAATGAGCCCAAAGAAGAAATTGTCGGTAATAGATGACACGACTGCCGCCATGAATGCTCCAGCGAGCAGCTGAGCTTCAATGGCAATGTTCGTTACGCCCACACGCTCGCACATCAGACCTCCCATGGCTCCCAGCACGATTGGCACCGCGAGAACTAGAGAGGTTCCGATTATGAAAGTCAGAGGGACTTTGTTTCCCGCGGCTAACCAACCAAGCAGGGCGATGCCGCCAATAGCTCCGTAGAGAACAGATACCCACAGCGGTGTCTTGATATTTGTCAGGGCGAAGCTGAGCGAATAACCCGCAATTATTAGCAACAAGACTCCTGAGACCCAACCGAGTGTGGACGAACCAACTGGAAAAGATGGCAGTTGAATGACGTCCATTCGGCGAGAGATCTCAAAAACGGTCTCGCCCTCACGACCGAGGATTCCGAAAAAGATTAGAACCGATACACCGATGGCAGCCATCGTGATGGGGGATTTGAATCCAACCCTCTCCTCTTTTGCTAACTGGCTCTGGCTCACTTGGTACCCCCTCTCTTTAGGAGCTTTTGTCGCATGTTTGCCAAAACTGATGATGTTTGTGGCGGTGGAAGTCGGAAAAGCATTCGAATTAGAGGTGGAGCCGCAATGAACAGAACAATCGCTCCCTGGACAATACCCAATACCTCCGGTGACACCCCAAATACCTGCATAGTCGGTGCCCCCGCCTTAAAGGCGCCAAACAGCAGTCCAGCTAGCAGAATTCCGGGGGCATTGGAGCCCCCAAGAAGGGCAACTGTAATGGCATCAAAACCTATGTTCGCGTGAGCGCTGGGAAACAGTCCAAGGGTTGAGGAGAGCGATTGGTTTGCAGCAGCTAGACCAACAAAGGCAGCGGAGAGTCCCATTGCGAGAATGTAGACGCGCTCAACACTGACCCCGGCAGACCTAGCAGCTTCAGCGTTTTCGCCCACCATTCTCAACCTGAAACCAATTGTTGACCGCTCCATTAGCCACCAGAACGCGACGACTGCACCCAGAGCCAAGAAGATACCCCAGTGCAGGTTGTAATTGTCTCCAAGAATCTTGGGCAATACTGCGGTTGCTGCCGCGGGATCCGACTTTGCGTTTCCAGTGGAGGCCTCTTCCCCAAGCAGATCAGCATCCTTGAGCAGGAAGTTAAAAAAGTTGAACATTATGTAGTTGAACATGATTGTCAGGATGACCTCATGAGCTCCGGTTCGAGCCTTTAGGAAGCCGGTCAGGGCTCCCAAGAGTGCCGCCCCAGCCACTCCAGCGAGTACCGCCACAACGGTGTGTATAACCACGGGCAACTCAAGTCTCGTTGCGACAAATGTGGCCCAAATCATTCCTGAAATGATCTGTCCGGTTCCTCCAATGTTGAACATTCCTACCCTGAAGGTGAGTCCGATGCCAAGACCAGCCAGAATCAGAGGGGCAGCCAAGCGCAATGTTTCGGTCAATGGCCTAATGGCCTTTTCGAACGTCTCCGCTTCGCCATTGAAGATCGATCCACGAAACAGCGCTCCATAACCCTCCGTTACCACTGAAAAGGCTGCGCCGATCGCGTCTGCGGGACGCGAAAAGAAGTAACCCAAGGACTCAAGAAAGTCCGTATCGGAACCAATCATGAATAAAGCACCGACCAAAAAACCAAGAATGATTGACAATACGGTCCGGGTGAAGCCGCCGGAGAGAATCTCCTTCAGTGCTTGCGAGAAGCGATCTGGTGATTCGCTCATGCTGTTACTCCCGCCATTAGCTTTCCTAACTGCTCTCTCGAAGTTTCGGGACTGACAATGTCAACGATCTTGCCTCGATACATGACGGCGATTCTGTCTGCCAACGCGAGCACCTCATCTAATTCGGTGGAGACCAGAACAACGGCCTTACCTTTATCGCGCTCGATAACGATGCGTTCGTGGATGAACTCGATTGAGCCAACATCTACGCCGCGAGTGGGCTGCGACGCAATTATGAGATCAACGTCTCTTGATAGCTCTCTGGCAACCACGACCTTTTGCTGGTTACCGCCGGATAGTTTGCCCGCCGGAGTTTCGGCCGAGGGAGTCCTCACATCAAATTCCTTGACCAGCTGCTCTGCGATTTTTCTGCGAGCGGAGAAGTTGATATTGACGCCCTTGGTAAAACGCGACTTGTAAGAAGAGTTGATCATCATGTTTTCGGCAATCGTGAAGGCACCAACAACGCCATCTGAGGTTCTGTCCTCAGGTATGTAACCGACACCACTTTCCAGCACTTGTCTCACAGTCGCCCCTGTCATGTCAGCACCTCGAATGGATATCTTCCCGAAACCCGTTAGGGCTGACCTCAGCCCCATGATTGCCTCCGCCAGCTCAGTTTGCCCATTGCCCTGCACTCCGGCAACGGCGAGTATCTCCCCGGCTCGGACTTCAAAGCTCACGCCATTCACAGCGCGCTGACCACGGTCATCGAGAACCGCGAGATTCTCCACCTCGAGAACTACCTCGCCCGTCTCCCTAGAACTCTTTGCGACTGTCAGTCCGACTTCTCGACCCACCATCATGGAGGCGAGCTCAGAGGTTGAAGCGTCTGGACTTGCGGTTCCAACTACTTTTCCCAACCGGATAACTGTGATTTTGTCAGCAACCGCCTTTACCTCTCGAAGCTTGTGAGTAATGAAAACAATTGATGTGCCGCTTGAGGCGAGCTGCCTCATAATCTCCATCAGCTCATCTGTCTCTTGAGGGGTTAGAACAGCAGTTGGCTCGTCCAGCACCAAGACTCTCGCATCCCTGGAGAGCGCCTTTATGATCTCGACGCGCTGCTGAACTCCAACGGGAAGGTCTTCCACTAGAGCATCAGGATCAACGTTGAAGCCAAAACGCTCAGAGATATCCAGAACTCGCTTTCGAGCTTCCGCGACATCGATTGCACCCAATGCCTTTGTTGGTTCTTGACCCAGAGCTACGTTCTCGGCGACCGTGAACACCGGTATGAGCATAAAGTGTTGGTGCACCATGCCGATGCCCGCCTCCATGGCATCACCTGGACCGGCGAAACTCCGTGGTTTGTTATCGAGAAGAACCTCGCCCTCATCAGCGTCATAGAGGCCATACAGGACATTCATCAAAGTTGACTTGCCGGCACCGTTCTCACCCAACAAGGCGTGAATCTCCCCTGGCTCTACCACGAGGTCAATGGAGTCGTTGGCGATAAGTGTGCCGAAGCGCTTTGTGATTCCGCGCAGTTCTAGTTTCAATTGAGCACTCCTTTGTGCGAACACTCTATTTTGGCAAAGAAAAGGGCCGCAGGTTTACCTGCGGCCCTTTTCTTTGATTCTCGTCAGGTGGCTTAGGCCTTAGGGTCTACCTCACCTGCGATGATGCCGGCCTCTAGCTCTGCTAGGCGAGCCTTGGTTGCGTCATCGATCATGGCGTCAAACTCGTAGAACGGGCTAAGGCCAGTTCCACCGTTTGCCAGGGTGCCTGTGTACTGCTCACCACTGAACTCTCCGCCAGCGGAAAGCTCTGCAATGATGTCGTAAACAGCATTTGTCATGCGCTTCTCGGCTGAAGTCAGAACTAGGTCTGCGTACTCAGGGCTGGTGAGAGCGATGTCCTTGTCAACACCAACCATCACGCCGTCAATACCAGTCTCTTTGATTGCCTCAGAAACTGCACCGAACTGATCTCCCGCAACTGGGAAAATGACGTCTGCTTCGGCTTCGATGTGGGAAAGGGCAATACCCTTCGAGATAAGGGAGTTCGGGGTGAAGTCACCCATGAAGTCACCCGTCATCGCAACTGGATCCCAGCCGACTACGGTCACCTCTACGTCGTTTTCCATACCCCATGCCATAGCTCCGTAGTAGAAGCCATCCATGAAGTCGGTAACAGCAGGAATTGGAATACCACCATAGGTACTGACAACCTTGGTTGTTGAGTATGAGGCGGCCAAGTAACCAGCTAGGTAGCTCGACTCAGCCATGTTGTAAAGCAAAGGCTTCAAGTTGGCGTGAGCCGAATATCCATCAATGCTTACGAAGTTCATGTCTGGATTCGCCTCAGCGATTAGGTTGACTGGATCAGCCAATCCAAAACCAACAGCAAATGTGATGTCACAGCCAGCCGCAACCATCGCCTCTAGGTTGGGCGTGAATTCCTCTGGTGTGTTGGACTCTGCGTCATCGATTTGAACGCCGAGTTGGCTCTGTGCAGCCTCAAGTCCGTCATAGGTTGACTCGTTGAATGACTTGTCGTTCCAGCTACCCTCGTCAGAGACGGCGCAGGCTAGGAAGTCAATTGTTTCGGCAGCTGGTTCTTCGGTTGCAGTTGCAGTGCTGGTCGCGGCCGGCTCTTCCTCTGGTGCTGCAGCGCAGCCCGAGAGAACAAGAGCGGAAGCGCCCAGAAGAGCGAATGCTGCTGATGCATTCTTTAGCTTCAAGGTTTCCTCCTGAATGAGATGAAAGTGGCACCTATGTAGGTGCCGAGTTGACAAAACTCTACTCCGCAAACAATTGGCAAACCGCCGGAAACCCCAGATTTATCAATCTGAGATGTTTAAAGAAGTTCGGAGTGTCCGGATTCGCGCAAAGAGTCAACAAGGCTCTTAACTTTTTGAGCGTGCTCCTTGCTCGTTACGAGTAACGCATCAGCGGTGTCGACGACTATTACGTCCTCCAGTCCTATGAGGGCGACGAGCCTTCCGGTGTCGCTCACGAGGATGCCGCTGGAGGAATCGGATAGCACCCGAGCCGAACCTAGAACTGCAAGGTGGCCCTTACGGCCCTGCGACTGCAACTCTGCGATGGCCGCGAAGTCGCCAACGTCATGCCACTCAAAATCCCCAGGGACTACCGCGACGTCCCCGTCGCGGGCAGCAGGTTCTGCGACCGAGTAGTCAATTGCAATCTTTGTGAGGGTGGGCCAGATCTTTTCCATAACCTGATCTCGCTGGTCAGTGTCCCAGACCTTTGCAAGTTCAATCACTCCGCTGTGGAGAGTGGGCTGCGTCTTTGCCAGGATTTCCAAAAGCTTTGCGGCGGGAGCGATAAACATGCCAGCGTTCCAGAGATAGTCGTGGCTTGCGACATAGCGGCGGGCGGTTGCGATGTCCGGCTTCTCGACAAATTCCAAGACCTCGCATGCTGTGTCAGTTGCAAGTCGCTTGCCTTTTTTTATGTAGCCGAAGGCAACCGATGTTTCGGTTGGCTTTAGGCCTATTGTCACGATTTTTCCCGTTGCTGCGACTTTGACGGCCTCTTCGACGGTTTTCTGAAATGCCGAGGCATCACTGATGACGTGGTCCGCTGCAAATGAGCCAATGATCACATCAGGCTCACGCTGCGCAAGAACTGCAGCGGCAAGCGCAATTGCCGCTGTTGAATCTCTTGGAGATGGTTCCAAAATGACATTGGAGAAATCGAGATTAGGAAGCTGATCGGCAACCGCTCGTGCGTGCACGTCGCCAGTGACGACCATTGTGCGACCGGCAGCAAGTGGCTGCAGGCGGTCCCACGTGTCCTGCAGCAGGGTCTGACCATTGCCAGTTAGGTCATGTAAGAACTTTGGGGCGTTTGCCCTGGACATTGGCCAAAGCCTGGAGCCAATTCCGCCGGCTGGAATAACCGCGAAAAATCTTTGCATTTCTGCTTTTTCGGAATCCATAACCTTCTCACCCTAGATGTTTCGAAGTGTTTACAAAAGAGTACCTTCGGCTCGGTTACACTTAAGCCACCAATTGACCTAATTTTCCATGGAGGAAACCTTGGCTTCGATGCCCGCAGGAACTCTCTACCGAGGCAAGGTTGGCATGTGGTCATGGGTATTGCACCGCATCACCGGCGTCGGAATCTTTTTCTTCTTACTGGTCCACGTACTCGACACAGCCCTGGTCCGAGTTAGCCCAGAGGCCTATAACGTCGTCATCGAGTCCTACAAGACACCAATCATTGGCGTCTCAGAGCTGGGATTGGTAGGAGCCATTCTGTTCCACGGCCTCAACGGCCTAAGGGTTATAGCCGTCGACTTCTGGTCCAAGGGCACCAAGTACCAGAACGTAATGTTCTGGGCGGTAATGGTTATCACTGTTGTTTCTGTCGCGGCTTTCACTCCGCTGCATCTAGCAAGAGTGTTTGGGCACTAGGGGGTAATAATGGCTGTAGTTATCGAAACACCGAACTCCCCGAGAACTCGCAAGCAGGCGAACTGGGAAAAGTATGGCTGGCTGTTCATGCGAGTCTCAGGTCCGCTGCTGATTGTTTTGATCTTCACTCACCTGGTCGTGAACCTTGTGGTTGGCGATGGCATCAAAGCTATCGACTTTGCTTTTGTGGCTGGTAAGTGGGCGGATCCGTTCTGGCAGGTCTGGGACATGGCAATGCTCTGGTTGGCACTGATTCACGGAACCAACGGCATGCGCACCATAGTCAATGACTACGTTGAAAAAGAAGCCCTGCGTAAGGGTCTTGTGACCACACTCTGGGCGGTCGGTGGGCTGCTAATCCTGCTTGGAACCCTCGTGATCTTTACCTTCGATCCATGCCCCGCGGGAGCTGCAGCAGAGCTGCTCCCCTCATTCTGCCCAGCGAACTAA
>JBDQMQ010000010.1:0-449 GCA_040262185.1 Aquiluna sp.
TTTCTGCAAGCTCGCCTTTTTTTGCATCCAGTAGCTCACGAAAGCGGAACATTATGGCGCTGCGTTTTGCAAGTGAGGTGTCTCTCCAAGACGGAAAAGCATCGCTGGCTGCAGAAACCGCGGCGGCTATGTCTGCCTGATCGGCGAATACAACCTCTTTGGTTTGAATGCCTTTGGCTGGGTCATGTACCTCGCCCCTGCGAGAACCGCTTCCTGTAAATTCTTTGCCCGCAACCCAGTGAGAAACCAGCTTCATTTTCTACCTCGCTTTACCAAAGAAGACTACCTTTATCCGAAGAGTCAGACTGGAGAGACTGTGGCAGATATCAGCGAGAAAATCGCGGCAATGATTGCCCTGCATCCACCTAGGCAGGCTGAGGTGCTGACAAAGCTTAGAAGGGTAATTCAAGAGCTAGTTCCCGCTGCAACCGAGCGGATCTCCTATGGGA
>JBDQMQ010000010.1:459-12493 GCA_040262185.1 Aquiluna sp.
CCTCTAAGGGGACCATCAAGTTTGAAAAAGAAAAGCTACTTTCAAAATCGCTCTTGAGGCAGATTCTGAAAACGAGAATTGCCATCATCAACGAGGGTTTCCCCAAGAACAATGGGGACTATCTCTCCTTCTATGAAAATGGACACCTAAAGTCCAAGGGCAAATATAAAGATGGCCAGATGCATGGCTACTGGCTCTTCTATCGCAAGGATGGCTCTCTAATGCGGGAGGGGAAGCTCAACATGGGAGAGCCGGAGGGCGAGTGGGTCACTCACGTAAGAACCTAGGGTTGGTCGTTACCGACTGTTGCAACTAAACTCTTGCGGGTACCAAGGAGAATTCGCCTAGTGGCCTATGGCGCACGCTTGGAAAGCGTGTTGGGTGCAAGCCCTCGGGGGTTCGAATCCCCCATTCTCCGCCAGTAACCCCCTTGATTTGAGCCTCAGTAGGGGCGTTTATTGAGGGCGCTTTTCTTTAGGAACCTGTGTGTTCTTGGAATGGTCTGTATTCAAGTTCTTACGAAGCGTGACATTGATCAGTCGTTGGTGTCCAGGTTGAGAAAGTCCTCAATTCTGCGGAGAGTCTCGAGCTGATAGTCAGACAGCATTTCACGGTGCTCAGGATTCTGAGTCTCATGGATGTAGTTGAGCAAGTGAATCCTTCGCTGAAGCAGCAATGCTTTCATTTGGTATTCGCTAAAAATTGGCAATTCTCGAACTGATGAATAGCCTTCTTTCAACGCCTGAACCTGCTCTTTGGTGTCGAAGTAGTAAATGGTGGTAGCTAAATCCTGAATCGGCAGGCCAATACCGGAGTCGTCAAAATCAAATAGAGACAACGAATCATCGTGCAACATTACGTTCCAGCCATGAAGATCTGCATGAATTGGTTGTACCGGGGTTGCATCGAAAAGTTCATTGAGCTCCCGTTCAATCGCACTCTTAGCCGCTTGAACTTTGTGCTTTTCTTCAGGCGTTAGAGTCGATTTGGGCCCCAAGAGAAAATCCTCCTCGTGCCACATGAAGTCGTTTAGCAAAGGAAGCTCTTCACCCACAGGCAGCACCATTTCCATGGTTGCCTCATGAAGCTGGGCCATTAGAGCTCCAATCTGAGACACAGTGCCCAAGGTTGGCTCATCACCGACCTCTTCGCCATCGAGCCACGTAAACAGAACACACAGCAAGTCTCTGCCGGTCTCCTCGTGTGGAACTTGACTAACAAAGTTTCCAGTAAGGTTCCTGACTGGAGTAGCCAGCTTGAATCCCCCAGATTCAGCCAGGGCGTTTATGAACGAAATCTCCGCAGCGACATTCTTCTCTGTCCGACCGGAATTGACGTTGATTCGAAGAGCGAACCTGCTTCCATTGGCGGTGGTAACTGAAAAAGTCGAGTTGTATTCGTGGTTGATGCTCTCGAGTTCCGCGTTAGCAATTCCGTAGTCCAGGAGTACAGAGTTGGCTGGCGCAAGCAGGCTTTGAATTTGCTGTTCGGTGGTTAGGTCTGAGAAAGTCAAGACACAACCCCTTCCTCGACACTTGGTAAAAACTTCAATGAATTTCGATCTGAGTTCATTTTACCTTGAGAGCCACTGTGACTAGCTAACGGCTAGATGCTGCACAGATGGCGTAGAAAGATGGCGTAGAAAGTGATTTAGCAGACCCTAACCCAAGTATTTATGCGGGCAAGAGGTCGGTAGTTCGAATCAGGCATTCTCCGCCATGCGTTCTGAGCTCTAGCTCAACGAGAATCGACCTCTCCTGATTCGACTCTTGTCGCGTAAGCAGACTTCAAGTTGTAGCTCGAAGGCGATGAAATTAGTGCATCAAAAGGAAGCTCTGCCGCTCCCAGAACAAGAAGATCTGAGCCCAGTGCGCCATTCCGTATAACCACTCGTTCTGACGCGGCTGCAAGTGAACCCTTTTTGACCTGAGCCAATAAGTAATCCGGATCAAATTCAAAAAGTGATGTGAGGAACCCAGCCAGCACAATTACTTCGGGGTTGAAAATGTTTACGAGGTTGCTCAGGCCCTCAGCAAGGCTGTCAAGTTGGTCATGTATTAGACGCTTCGCTCGCGATGACTCGCTGGACTTAATTTCTGCATCCAGCTCTTCATCGGTTGCCACATAGAGCTTGAAGAAATCCAGCAGATCTTCACGGCGAACTAGAGACTCCAAGGTTCCGGGAAGGCCTGAGTAATCAAGTCGTCCAGAGCTAGAAACTTTCATGTGGCCAAGCTCCCCGGCATAACCGGCGGCCCCACCAACCGTCATTCCGTTACTTACTACGCCACCACCGATACCACCGGAACCTGCAAAAAGAAACACCAGGTCGTTGACATTCTTTGCAGTTCCAAACCTTGCCTCCGCGAGGCAGCCAAGGCTTGCATCGTTTCCAAGGAAGACATTTAGTCCAGTTTCTTGACTTAGGGCCGTAGCAAACGCAGACTCCACCCAGCCAAGTTGTGGGGCATACCGAATCACACCGTCCGAGGTTCTAACCTGACCGGGGACAGATACCCCAACCCCGGCGATTTGGGTTCCAGGACGGAAGGACTTCCGCATTTCAGCGATCACCTCTGCTGAAACACGGATTGCATCCTCAGGTGAGGGGTGGGAACCCATGAGCTTTCGGCTGCGAGCAACGACCTGACCGGACAGCGTGACCACAGAGACAGTCGTCGCATCGATTTCTGGATTGACAGAAAACGCAACAACATTCTCATTCGGCGAAACCATTAGGGACGGACGTCCAACGCCAGAGCTACCCTGCGACTCACTCTCTACAACAAGGCCAAGCTCCTCAAGTTCAGTAATGAGGGCAGAAACCGTAGAGCGATTCAGCCCCGTGATCGAAGTGAGCTGGGAGCGAAGGATTTTTCGGTTCAAATGAACCAGTCTCAGCACTGTTGACAGGTTGTGCTGACGGACACTGTCAGAGCTCTGACCACGATTGCTGATTGCTCCGGTATTAGAGACCATCTAGCGCCAACTCCTTTCGAGTCACTACCTCAAAGATACTTGTTGTCTTAAACAACAAATAGATAACGTTATGCCTTTGTTAGCGAAATTCACCCAGTATTTGATGCATTATTTTGTTGTTCATCAGAACAAATTGCTGAGTTTAACTCAAGTAGCTATTCGGGAGGCCCTCTCTCGGGTACAACCATCAAATGAAAGGACCGAACAAATCATGAAGAAGTCTTCATTGTTTTCATTTTCGGCACTTGCAGCAGCGGCGGCACTGGCCCTAACTGGCTGTGCAGCAGAAACTACAACTCCTTCATCGACAACCGCTGGTTCGTCAACTGAAGAATCCGTCGAGGCGACTGCAGGTCGTGCTTGCGTAATTCTCCCCGACGCTGACAGTGGTACTCGCTGGGAGCCAGGTGACCGACCAGCTCTGGAGAAGGCGCTGACTGCAGCTGGGTATGAGGCTGACATTCAGAATGCACAGTCTGACACCGCTAAGTACGCAACCATCGGTGACCAGCAGCTCACCAAGGGCTGCGGTGTAATGCTTCTCGTCGACTACCAGGGTGCAGGTGTCTCCGTGGCAGAGAAGGCGAAGGCTCAGGGCGTTCCAGTCATCGCCTATGACCGTCCAATTGCTGGTGCTGACTACTACCTGTCATTCGACAACGAGGTTGTAGGAGCCATGCAGGGTCAGATGATCATCGACGGCCTAAAGGCTGCCGGTAAGGACGTAACGACCGCCAGCATCATCTACTCTTCTGGAGACCCAGCTGACGGCAACGCAGCCATGTTCCTCAACGGTGCGCTTTCTGTTCTTGAGGCTGCCGGTGCATCCCCAGCCTTCACAATGGAAGGTACTTGGGATGGAACCAAGGCTGGCACGCTCTTCGAGCAGGCCTTCACTGCTGTTTCCGGAAACGTTGACGCGGTGCTAGCACCGAACGACAACAACGCCGCTTCAATCATTGCGATTCTGGACAAGAACGGTCTGACCGTTCCAGTTTCTGGCCAGGACGCTTCGATCGCTGGTCTTCAGAACGTTCTGCTAGGAAAGCAGTACGGAACTGTATACAAGCCGTTCACCATTCAGGCTGAGGCTGGTGCTGCAATGGCTATCACCATCCTGAGCGGTGGAGTGCCAGAGACCAACAAGACTCTCGCAGACGGAACCCCGTTCCTCGCCCTTGACCCAATCTCGGTTAGTGCTGAGCAGGTTAAGGACGTAGTTGCAAATGGTGACGCTTCTGTTGAGGAGCTCTGCACCGCAGATGTTGCAGCTGCCTGTGAGCAGTACGGCATCAACTAGCAACAATTAGCAGCAACGGAGTGCGCCGAAGTACCAATCTTCGGCGCACTCCCCCAAAAGATTTTTGTAACCTTTATTGCGAGTAGTTCTCTCAAGGTTGAGAAGAAGGATCAGGAGGTACCGTGTCGACCCCGGTCATCGAGTTAACTGATGTAAAAAAGGGCTTCGGTCCAGTCGAGGTTTTGAAAGGCGTGAACCTTGAGGTTCATGCGGGAAAAGTAACAGCTCTGGTTGGAGACAATGGCGCTGGAAAATCGACTCTTATTAAGGGACTGTCGGGCGTTCAGCCTTACGACAGCGGAACAGTTTTGTTTGAAGGCAAAGAGGTCGACATTCACGACCCGATTCAGGCCTCGGAACTGGGGATTGAGGTTGTTTATCAAGACCTGGCGCTTTGCGAGAACCTAGATATTGTTCAAAACATGTTTCTCGGAAGAGAAGAGCTCCTGCAGCGAACACTCGATGAGCCGAGTATGGAATTGCAGGCGACCAAAGCCTTGCAATCTCTTTCAGTCCGCACCGTAAAGTCGGTGAGACAGAAAGTATCATCACTCTCTGGTGGTCAGCGTCAAACCGTCGCTATCGCAAGATCTGTGCTCCGTAATGCAAAACTCGTAATTTTGGATGAGCCAACCGCCGCACTGGGTGTGGCTCAGACTGAGCAGGTCTTGAATCTTGTTCAGCGACTTGCGGACTCCGGGGTAGCTGTGCTGATTATCAGCCACAACCTTGCAGATGTATTCAAAGTTTGCGATGAGATAGCTGTCCTCTACCTAGGTCGCATGGTTACCCAGATCAAGACTTCAGACACGACTCAAAATGACGTAGTCGGATACATAACCGGCACGAAGAGCACTGAGGAGTAGAGATGTCGAACCCAAATCAATCAGGGCTAAACCTGGCCCCTCAGGAAATCTCATCCGGCCACGAGGGTGGTCTCGTTGACCAGGTCAAGGGCTACTTCTCAAAAATTAAGAACGGAGACATGGGTGCTCTACCAGCAACCGGAGCACTGCTTGTACTGACCGCGCTCTTTTCTTACTTGAGCCCCTATTTCCTAACCAAACTCAACTTTGCGAACCTGTTTGTTCAGGCAGCACAGCTGACAACTCTGGCCGTTGCACTGGTCTTCGTGCTTCTAATCGCAGAGATTGACTTGTCGGCCGGTGTGGCAGCAGCGGTTGCGATGGATGTCTTTTACCTGACAACAACTTTTGGGGTTCCTTGGCCAATTGGCTTGGTTTCAGCTCTGATAGTTGGTGTGGTTCTCGGTCTCATCCTTGGCTTTTTCGTTGCCAAGGTGGGCGTGCCTTCCTTCGTAATTTCCCTAGCCTTTTTCCTGGGTCTTCAAGGTGTTGCTCTGATTCTGCTCGGCGATGGCGGTCTGTTCCGCGTCGAGGTGCCAGAGGTTCGGGCAATCATGAACGACACCCTGCCAATTTGGGGCGGCTGGCTTCTTCTGTTCGCGGTCGTGGCGGTTTCAGCGGGATTGGGGTTCTATGATCGCTACCGCAGATCAGCAAGTGGACTCGTCAACCGTCCAGTCTCTCTGCTGCTAATCAAGTTAGCTTTCATCGCCGTCGTTGGTGGAGCTGTGATTTACGTGCTCAATCTCAACAGAAGCGCATCAAATGTGATTGAGATTTCTGGAGTCCCAATTGTGATTCCGATTGTTCTTTTCATTATCTTCGCCGGCACCTTCTTGCTCGATAGAACTAAGTTCGGTCGCCACCTCTATGCCGTGGGTGGCAACCCCGAGGCGGCAAGAAGAGCAGGGATCAAGGTTGTGAGAATCAGGATTACTGCCTTTGTAATAACTTCGAGCCTCGCAGTTGTTGCTGGCCTCTTCCATGTCAGTCGAATTGGAGTAGTAGAGGCTGCAGCAGGAAGAACAATTGTTCTTAGCGGTGTCGCCGCGGCTGTCGTCGGTGGCGTTAGCTTGTTTGGCGGGCGGGGGCGCCTTGTTCACGCGGCTCTGGGTGCTCTGGTGATCTCCATCATTGACAATGGTCTTGGGCTACTCGGATTTTCTGCTGGAATCAGCTTTGTGGTTACGGGTACCGTCCTTGCTCTCGCGGCAACCGTTGACGCTGTTTCCCGAAGGCGCGGCGGTACTGTCAGACGAATGTGAGAACGGGGGCCACTATCTGTTCAGCTCAGCGCGGCTCTCAGTGCCGCTAGAAGACCTTCGACATCCTCTTCCGTGGTATCCCAAGAGCACATCCACCTAACCTGCCCACTTGTTTGGTCCCAGATGTAGAAGCGGAACTGTTCCTGCAGCTTTGTTGTGACCTCGGCAGGCAGGATAGGGAAGACTGCGTTTGCATCCGCAGGATTTGGAACACTGACCTGTGCGTACTCACTAGCAATATCCATCACACCGGAGTAAAGCTTGGCAGCCATAGAGTTTGCAATGCGGGCGTTCTCTAGAGCAACCTTTGCACCATCAGCAAAGAGCGCATTGAGCTGTGCCGAGACGAAGCGCATCTTCGAGGGCAGCTGCATAGAGGTTTTTCTAAGGTACGGCATCGCCTCTGCCAATCTTGCGCCATGCTCCGACTTCGTGTTGGTAACAACAACTGCCTCAGCTGCGAGGGCGCCTATCTTGGTTCCACCCAGGGACACCAGGTCCACACCAACGTCGGTCGTGAACTCCCTAAAACTTTTTCCCAAAGCGGCCGCGGCATTTGAAAGCCTCGCGCCATCTAGATGCAGAAGGAGTCCATGTTCATGGCTCACCTCTGCGAGCGCCGAGATCTCATCAGGCTGATAGACAGTGCCCATCTCGGTTGTTTGAGTGATGCTGACAACTGCTGGTTGGGCTCTGTGAACAAAACCAAAATCAAAAAGCTGGGACTTCAGGCCCTCGACCGAAAGCTTCCCATCGGGTGATGGCACGGTCCATAGCTTGAGGCCACCCATCTTTTCCGGTGCCCCACCCTCGTCCATGTGGATATGTGCCGACTCGACACAGACAACTGCCTCCCACCGCTTTACAGCAGACTGCAGGGCGATGACATTGGCTCCGGTGCCATTGAAAACTGGGAACCCGGCGGCATTTTTCCCGAAGAGTTCTTTGACTACCTCTTGGAACCTGGCTGTCTCGGTGTCATCACCATAGGCGACTTGGTGGCCCTCATTGACCTGAGCCATTCGGGCCATAACCTCGGGGTGCACACCAGCGTAGTTGTCACTGGCAAAACCTCGCTGATTAGCCATGGAACTCCGTTCTTGAGCGCCTGAAAAGGATAACGCTAGAAACTAGAGCGCCTTGAGAATATCTCCGACCTTGTCCTTGGCATCGCCAAAGAGCATCTTGGTATTTGGCTTGTAGAACAGCGGGTTGGCAACTCCTGCATAGCCAGAGGCCATTGAACGCTTGAAGACAATGACGTTCTCTGCCTCCCAGACTCTGAGCACCGGCATTCCCGCTATTGGGCTGCCAGGGTTCTCAGTTGCCGCAGGATTCACGGTGTCATTAGCTCCGATGACTAAGACCACATTTGTTCCAGCTAGGTCGTCATTGATCTCGTCCATCTCCAGAACGATGTCGTATGGAACCTTTGCCTCCGCCAAAAGCACGTTCATGTGTCCGGGGAGTCTTCCTGCGACCGGGTGGATACCAAAACGAACCTCAACGCCCTTTTCTTTCAGGCGCTTTGCAAGCTCGGCAACAGGGTATTGAGCTTGGGCAACTGCCATGCCATACCCGGGAGTGATGACAACGCTTTTAGCAGCCGAGAGCATCTCGGCAACCTGAGTGGCATCAATCTCGGTGTGCTCGCCGGTTTCTTCATCGCTTTCGGTTGGAGCCTCGATGCCGTAGCCACCAAAGATCACCGAGATGAACGAGCGGTTCATCGCGCGGCACATGATGTAGGAAAGGTATGCACCGGAAGACCCAACAAGGGCTCCTGTGACAATCAAGAGGTCGTTGCTGAGCAGGAATCCAGTGGCTGCAGCTGCCCAACCCGAGTAGCTGTTGAGCATAGAGACCACAACCGGCATGTCGCCACCACCGATGGATGCCACCAGGTGCCAACCAAGTGCCAACGCAAGAATGGTCACTGCGATCAGGAAGCCCATCTGAGGTGTAATTACATATGCGACAGTCAGCCCAATAAACCCAATCAATGCGGAGAGGTTTAGCAGGTTCCTGCCAGGCAAGATCAAGGGCTTCGATGACATCTTGGCCGAAAGCTTTAGATAGGCAACTATCGAGCCGGTGAAGGTCACCGCACCGATAAAGATTCCGATAAAGACCTCGGCTCTGTGGACTCCAACTAGCTCTGGAGACAGATCACCCGAGTGCAGAGCGCCATTCCAGCCAACCAAAACTGCCGTAAGCCCAACAAAGCTGTGGAAAAGAGCAATGAGTTCCGGCATGCCTGTCATGGCAACGACCTTGGCTCGCCAGAGACCAATTACTGCACCGGCGCCAAGTGCTACCAGCAGCAGTACAAAGCCGGTAGAAGTGCTTTCATTCCACTCCCCCGAGAAGGTGAGCCAAATGGTGGCCGACATGGCAATCGCCATTCCTGCGATGCCGTAGCGAATACCGGTGCGACCGGTTTCGTGCTTACTGAGCCCGGCAAGGCTCATTATGAACAGAAGGGCAGCCGCAACGTATGCGGCATTAGCAACAGCTAGCGCAGTCATTACTGGTCTCCCTTCGTGAACATCTTGAGCATTCGACGGGTGACCGCAAAGCCACCAAAGACGTTAATGCTCGCTATCAGGACACCAATAAAGGCAAGTATCTGAACCAAAAGAATCGAGTCTGTGACCTGCAGAATTGCCGCCACCACCACAATTCCCGAGATGGCATTGGTGACGCTCATCAGCGGAGTGTGGAGGGCGTGGTGGACCTTACCAATGACATAGAAGCCAACAACCACCGACAGCGTCAGCACCAAAAAGTGCTGAGGTAGCGGTGGTGGTGCTAGAGAAACCACGCCAAAGAGTGCAGCCAGACCAGCGGTGATAAGCATGCCTCTGGTGCGTCCCGACATCTTCTTTTTTTCGGGCATCTCAGCCGGCACCTCAGCTTTGGCAACTGGAGCGGCCGAGACCTGAACCGGTGGTGGTGGCCAGGTTATCTCTCCGCTTTTCACGACGGTCACCGAGCGCTGCACGACATCCTCGAAGTCAAGCTCGAGCTTGCCCTTCTTTTTGGGTGTTAGAAGCTTCAGCAGGTTCACAAGGTTCGTGCCGTAGAGCTGGGATGACTGTGCTGGCAGTCTTGATGGCAAGTCGGTGTAGCCAAGAATGATTACGCCGTTCCTGGTGACGATGCGCTTACCCGCAACTGAACCGGCGACGTTTCCACCCTGGGCCGCCGCCATGTCAACAATCACGCTTCCAGGCTTCATCTTCGAAACGTCTTTTGCGGTGATGAGTTTTGGGGCTGGCCTGCCCGGGATGAGGGCGGTAGTGATGATGATGTCGACATCCTCGGCCTGCTCGGTGTAGATCTCGGCAGCTCGCTTGTCGTAGTCCTTGCTAGTTGCCTTGGCATAGCCGTCAGATGACTCCATCTGCTCTTCAATTTCAACGGCTAGGTACTCGCCACCAATCGACTTGACCTGGTCAGCAACCTCGGGTCTTGGGTCGGTAGCACGAACAATCGCGCCAAGGCTGGATGCAGCTCCGATTGCAGCAAGACCGGCAACGCCGGCTCCAGCCACCAGGACCTTGGCCGGGGCGACCTTGCCTGCAGCTGTTACCTGGCCGGTAAAGAAGCGGCCAAATTCGTGTGCCGCCTCAACAACTGCGCGGTAGCCAGCAATATTCGCCATTGAGCTGAGCACGTCCATTGACTGAGCCCTTGAAATTCTTGGCACCGCGTCCATGGCAAGTGCTGTTACGCCCTGCTTCGCAAGAGCCTTCAACAGGTTGGGGTTTAGTGCCGGGCTGAGAATGCCAACGAGAATTGCGCCCTTCTTGAGCCTCTTAATTTCGGTTGGTGTGGGGGCATTGACCTTTAGGACAATGTCGGCCTTCCAGGCCGCCGCAGCAGTGGCGGTCTTGGCTCCAGCTGCCACAAATGCACTATCGGGAAAGGCCGCCTTTGCGCCGGCTCCCTTTTCAACTAAGACTTGATACCCGAGTGCGCGGATGGCTTTCACAGTTTCCGGGGTAGCGGCAACCCTGGACTCCGCCTGCGACTCTAAAACAACACCGATTGTGGACACGATTCTCCTTAGGCAATCTCAGTTATCAACTGGATATTCCCTGAGAGGCTTCCGAGAAAGCTACCGCTATTTTTCTGAGTTTGGGTTCTCGCCTGAATTTTTCTTGCTGAAAATTGACTTTAGCTTCGCTACAAGCCTCTCAAGGCCCTGCATCCCCTGCTGGTTGAGCTCCCTGGCCCACTTGATTTCAAGGGCAAGGATTGAAAGGCCAAAGAAGATAAATAGCAGGCCAGGTCCCGGGGTGACCATCATCACAAGCCCCATGCCCAAAAGCACAAAACCCAAGACCATAACGAGCGCCCAGCGAACTGGGTGGGGCAGGTTAGAAAGGAGTTTCTTTAGCTTTTCCATCTTCGTTCTTAGGACCGTTGAAACTAAATTATGGCAGTCCTAGCTGATACCAAGCTGAAAAGTCACAACTGTTCAATGGCTGCTCAAAGCCCCTAGGTGGTTGCAATCGCTGGGATTATCGCGCCTGAGAATACCTGCCATGCCAGCACTGACTTGGCTACCAAGCTCAGCGTGATATAGGTTGCCTCGCCATAGAGGTAGTTCTTCCAGGGACCGATCTTCTTGTACTGGAACGCCTGGTTGAAGGCGAAGGTATTGAAGAACAGGAACAGTGCCACGATGATGCCGTAGACAAATCCAGGGATTTCGGCAGCGTTCTCGCTACCCGGCTGGATTGTGTAAACGATCAAGATAAGCCAAGGCACGATACCCGTGATCGAACCCATGATGAAGGGAAGGCCCTGGCCATTGCCTGGCTCCTCATACTTCTCCTGCAGTGCTCCAAAGAAGATCATCGACGCGTTTACAGCAAAGATTCCGGTAAGCGCTGCGAAGCCCGATACGCCCGTAAGCTGCGCAATCAACCAGATCATCACCGAAGAGGAGAGCGAATACTCAACCCAGCGGAAATAGTTGCGGTTCTGCTTCAGCCCGCCCTTGTAGCGGGAGAAGAACCAAGGAGATGAGATCAGGAAGTGGAAGAAAGCGGACAGCAACAAAAAGCCGATAACTCCGGCACCAATGTTGATGTCAAACAGCTCCACCCGCTCTGGAGGTAGTGGGACTCCAGGAGGGCCTGTCGGGTATTCAATTGTTACCGGGAAAAGAATCTGGTTGTCCAGTAGCGTCAGGACAAAGCTGAGACCAGCTGCCTGCGCGAGGTGCAAGAAGCCAGCTACAACGTTGTAGGACCTGAGCCTTGCAATGTATTCGTCTTGTGTTCTTTGTTTCTTGGCCATGAGCCACCCATCTGTATTTGCCTTCAGGCTACGCCTGATTCATAGAATTTGTAACTGATTTCAGGTGCGAGCCGTTTCATCAGCTGCGGTCGAGCCA
Organism: Aquiluna sp.; assembly: GCA_040262185.1. Taxonomy (GTDB): domain Bacteria; phylum Actinomycetota; class Actinomycetes; order Actinomycetales; family Microbacteriaceae; genus Aquiluna. The sequence goes on from JBDQMQ010000010.1 coordinate 12,280, forward strand.
TCTCGAAGCCTGATACTCGGCGAAAACCTTGCGCACCGTGCCGCTTCTACCTCGCACCACTATGGACTCCGCAAAAATGATTCCGCCTCGTTTTCGAACCCCGGAGACCAGAGGGCCGTCGGTAACGCCCGTGGCAACAAAGAAGGTGTTGTCGGAGTTCACCATGTCATTCATCTGATAGACATGCTCGAACTTGAGGCCCGCTTCCTTACCC
>JBDQMQ010000011.1:0-12333 GCA_040262185.1 Aquiluna sp.
GTTCTTGTCCAACTCGAGAATCTTGGCTTCGACCTCTGTGCCGAGATATGGGCCTAGGTCGCGGACTCTGCGGAGCTCAATTAGCGAGGCGGGAAGGAAGCCACGCAGACCGATGTCTACGATGACACCACCCTTGACTACCTCGATGACGGTGCCCTTGACAACACCATCTACTTCCTTGACCTTCTCTACGTCACCCCACGCACGCTCGTACTGCGCACGCTTCTTGCTGAGGATGAGGCGGCCTTCCTTGTCTTCCTTCTGAAGAACAAGTGCCTCAACTGCGTCACCAACCTTGACGATGTCATTTGGGTCTGCATCCTGACGGATGGAAAGTTCACGGGATGGAATGACGCCTTCGGTTTTGTAACCTACGTCTAGGAGCACCTCGTCGCGGTCAATCTTGACCACGGTGCCGGAGATGAGATCTCCATCGTTGAAAAATTTGAGAGTTGCTTCGACCGCTGCTAGAAAGTCTGCTTCTGAGCCGATGTCATTGACTGCTACCTTGGTGGTTTTTGCGGTCGTCTTGGTTGCCATATGTGTGGGTACTCCACTTGATTTACTCGGGTCGCGCTAGAGCCACGATTCTTCTGTGGTTTTAGCCCGACGAACGGACAGGGATGGTGCCCAAAGGCACCTGGGAAAGCTTAGCGAGATTTCTAGTGTCCCGCTAGCTCCCAGTTCTCTCCGATGCCGATGTGAACATCGAGTGGAACCGAAAGTTTTGCCACCTCGGTCATTTTTTCCTGGGCTACCTTCTTGACCCCTTCTAGTTCTCCCGGTGCCACGGCAATCACTAATTCATCGTGTACCTGCAAGAGCAGCTGAGACTTCAAACCCTCTTCGAGCATGCCGCTTTCAACCTCAATCATGGCCAGCTTCATAATGTCTGCAGCTGTTCCTTGGATAGGGGCATTTAGCGCTGCCCGGCGGGCGTTCTCGCGAACCTGGAAGATCTTGGACTGCAGGTCTGGGAAGGGCCTTCTCCGGCCATAGACGGTTGTTGTGTGTCCAAGGCTCTTTGCTCGCTGAACCACGGTGTCGAGGTAGCGCTTTACTCCCCCGAACCGCTCGAAGTAATCGCTCATCAGCTGTTTTGCCTCGGATTTTGAGATTCTGAGTTGGCGGGCCAGCCCGTATTCACTCAGTCCATACACCAACCCATAGCTCATAGCCTTGACCTTAGAACGCATGGCACCCGTTACAGCCTCAGGCTCCACGCCATAAATGCGAGCCCCAACGAAGTTGTGAAGGTCCTCACCGTTGTTGAAGGCCTCGATCAGACCCTCATCCTCCGAGAGGTGAGCCATGATGCGCATCTCGATCTGGGAGTAGTCCGCGGTCAAGAGCGTCTCGTAGCCCTCGCCAGCGATAAATGCACTTCTCAGCCGCATGCCACGATCGGTTTTGATCGGGATGTTTTGAAGGTTTGGATTCTCACTACTGAGGCGGCCCGTTGAGGTGCCCACCTGCGAGTAGCTGGTGTGAATTCGACCATCGGCCGCAACGGCCTTGATGAGGGTTTCGGTTATCTGCCTAAGTTTTGAAGAATCGCGGTGAGCTAAGAGTTTTTCTAAGAATGGATGCTCGGTCTGCTCGAAGAGGGTTGCTAGAGCCTCTGCGTTGGTGGAGTAGCCGGTCTTTACGCTTCTGGTGCCCTCCATGCCCAGCTCGTCAAAAAGGACAGTCTGGAGCTGTTTTGGGCTCGCAAGATTCACTTCGTGACCGATGATGGCATAGGCCTGCTTCGCAATCTCGCCAACCTCTTCACTGAGCTCATCGAACTGGCTCTGCAGTACATCCTTGGCAACTGCAATGCCGTGAACCTCCATGCGTGAAAGCACGCCCGCAACAGGCAGCTCAATGTCTTTGTAAACAGGCAGTGATTGCTCTTCGATTAGCCGAGGCCCGAGAGCGGCCCAAATCATCGCATAGCACCAAGCATCCAAAGAAGGCTCAGGTTCGCTCAGAAGTTGATCCGCATCTGCCCTGACTACATCAACCCCGGCATAGCGCCTCACTAAAGAATCTGGGTCAAGATCCTTGCTGCTGGGGTCAATGAGATAGGCCGCAAGAAGAGCATCGTTATTGAGTTCCCCGAGCTTTATCCCGGCCTCGGCAAACCTGCGGTAGCTGTTCTTAGCGTCCCAAGATCCAAAGTAGCCCTTGGCAACCAACTTGAGAGCCCCTTCAACATCCTTGCCATTCCAGTCGAGTCGCCTTGTGATGGTCGCCGCACCGAGACCAACCAGGGAACCCTCTGCGAGTTCGAGCTTAAGAAAAGCTCCCTCGCCAACCAGCTTCTCGATATCGCTGATCGATGATAATTCCGGCTTTGGTGGCTCAGTGGGCAGTTCGGGACCTCTGGGGACCTCTCGCATCGGTTCGTGCTCCGGAGAGTCATCATCTACCCGTGCCGAGTGCACCGGGTGCTGTGTTCCATTCACCCCACGGAGCTTTAGCACTCTCGTCAAAAGTGTTCTAAACGAAAGCTTGGCGAATACCTCTTTGACCTGGTCCTCGTCCACCGAGCCTAGAGCGAGGTCCTGCATGCCAAAGTCAAACTCGAGGGAGCGAACAAGCTCATTTAGCCTTCGATTTCTGACCGCTAGCTCTTTGTTTTCACGGAGACTCTCCCCTACCTTGCCAGGGATCTCTTCGGCCGAATCGAGGATGGCATCCAGCGAGCCAAACTGTTGAATCCACTTGGCTGCAGTCTTTGGACCGACGCCCGGGATCCCTTTGAGATTGTCCGAGGTCTCACCAACCAGGGCCGCCAGTTCCGGGTATTGCTTGGCGTGGACACCATACTTTTCGAGGACAGCTGCATCATCCATGCGGGCTAAGTTCATGACTCCCTTGACGGGATAGAGAATGGTCGTCTGGTCGGTGATCAGCTGAAAGGTATCCCTATCACCTGAGACCACCAGCACCCGCATGCCGGCCTTTTCGCCTAGGTGGGCGAGAGAGGCAATTAGGTCGTCAGCCTCAAACCGCTCTCTTGAAACCGAGGTGATTCGCATTGCAGTGAGGGCCTCGACCAATAGCTCAGTCTGGCCGATGAATTCCTCTGGGGTCTCCCCTCGGGTGCCTTTGTATTCCGGTAATTCTTCGGTTCTGAAGCTCTCCCTGGAGACATCAAAAGCAACGCAGAGATGAGTCGGTTTCTCCCCTTCCAAGATGTTCAGCAGCATCGAGATAAAGCCATGAACAGCGTTGGTGTGCTGACCCTGTTGGTTCTTGAAGTTATCGGGGTTGAGGGCGTAGAAGGCCCGGAAGGCCAGAGAATGTCCGTCGATTAGCAGCAGAGTAGGCTGGTCAGAGGACATGTAAGTAGCCTACTTTGCAGGAGGTCATGGGGTGGACAAAGACGAGGTAGTCACCTCAGAACAGGCCCTCGAGGTGATGAAGCAGCGTGGATTGGGCGCGCTTGCTGACTCGATGGGAATCAAGCTTGTCGAGCTCAGCGCTGAGCGTGCAGTGGCGACGATGCCGGTTGCTGGGAACACTCAACCGATTGGACTTCTCCATGGCGGCGCCCACGTTGTTTTGGCCGAGTCACTGGGGTCCTTCGCTGCTAATGTCCACGCCCACCCTTGGGGCTATGCGGTTGGTATCGAACTAAACGCGTCTCATCACGGCTCAATTGAGTCTGGAACCGTTACCGGAACTTGCACCGCGGTAAAACTTGGGAAGACCCTCACCACGCACGAAATAAAAATGACTGACGAGAACGGTCGCCTACTTTCGACCGTGAGGATTACTAACTATCTCCGGCCGAAGGGGTCTTAGGTCCCAATTGCTCGATCACGGCCTTGGCCACCTGCGCCATCGAAAGCCTGCGGTCCATGGAAGCCTTCTGAATCCACCTAAAGGCGTCTGGCTCGCTCAGTTTCATCTGAGTCATCAGCAGGCCCTTGGCACGGTCCATCATCTTGCGAGTCTCAAGTCGATCCGAAAGGTCGGCAATTTCTGACTCCAAAGACAAAAGCTCCTCGTGCCGGGCAAGTGCAATCTGAATGGCGGGCAGCAGGTCGGCCGGCTTGAAGGGTTTGGTCACATAGGCCATTGCGCCGGCCTCCGCGGCTCTGGAAACCAGGTCGGTCTGGGAGAAGGCAGTGAGTAGGACTACTGGAATTTTAAGCTCGGCAATTTTTTCGGCTGCGCTGATGCCATCAAGCTTGGGCATCTTTATGTCCATCACCACGAGGTCTGGTTCATGCTCCTTGGCCAGCGAGATGGCCTCCTCGCCGTCAGCACCCTCGCCAACGATTTCAAAACCAGCCTCTTCTAGAGTGGCAACGACGTCCATGCGGATTAGCGCCTCGTCCTCGACGACGACTACTCTCAGGGCCTCTGACATGGGCAATACTCTACCCAATCGGGTATCCACTACACTTCTAGCTGCCAGCCGGAATGGCGGAACGGCAGACGCGGAGCACTCAAAATGCTTTGTCCGAAAGGGCGTGTGGGTTCAAATCCCACTTCCGGCACAGATAAAAAGGACGGTGAATTCACCGTCCTTTTTGCTTAGCTCTTGTAGGCAGGTGCCGCCACGAAGACGGCATCTCCAACTCTGTGAACTCTTAGAGCGTTTGTTGATCCTGGGATTCCCGGAGGCGAGCCTGCAACAATGACCACCTCATCACCAACTCGGCACTTGCCACTATCGAGCATGATCTCATCCACCTGCTTCACCATCTGGTCTGTGTGGGTGACCTTGTCTACTAGGTAGGTCGTTGCACCCCAGATTAGGGAGAGCTTGCGCCTGACTTCCTCGTTTGGAGAGAAAGCGAGCACTGGAAGCCTCGAGCGAAGCCTTGAGACTCTGCGCAAGGTATCACCAGACTCAGTAAAGACACAGACATACTTGCTGCCCAAGAGCTCTGCGATGTCCATCGCGGCTTTTACGACTGCCCCTGAGTGTGTGTGGGGTTTGGTTCCAAGTTCCGGGATTCTGTCCAAACCGTTTTCTTCTGTCGACTCGATAATTCTTGCCATGGTCTGAACGGTCTCTAGCGGGAACTCACCCACCGAGGTCTCGCCAGAGAGCATCAGAGCATCTGCTCCATCAAGAACGGCGTTTGCGACATCCGAAGCCTCGGCACGTGTGGGTCTTGGTGCTGAGATCATGCTCTCGAGCATCTGGGTTGCAACGATAACTGGCTTGGCCCAGCGCCTTGCAAGCTCAACGGCTCGCTTCTGCACTAGAGGAACCTGCTCGAGAGGAAGCTCGACTCCTAGGTCCCCTCTTGCCACCATTACGCCATCAAAAGCGTCAACGATTTCTTCTAAGGCATCTACTGCTTGGGGCTTTTCGATCTTGGCAATAACCGGGATGAAGACGTCCTCCTCCTCCATGATTTCGTGCACCCGGACGATGTCCTTGGCGTTTCTCACGAAACTAAGCGCAACCATGTCCGCTCCGAGCTTGAGGGCCCAGCGGAGGTCATCCTCGTCCTTCTCACTTAGCGCGGGGACGTTTACGGCAACACCCGGAAGATTTATGCCCTTGTTGTTGGAGATTGGCCCACCAATTTCGACATCGCAAACCACGTTGTTGCCCTCAATGGACTTCACTCTTAGAGACAAGCGGCCATCGTCAATTAACACCGGATCGCCCACCTTCACGTCGCCAACAAGGCCTTTGTAGGTGGTGGAACAGATACTCTCGGTGCCCTCAACATCATCTACGGTGATGGTGAATGTGCCGCCGGTGGTAATCGTCTCTTTGTCATTCTTGAATCGCCCGAGCCTAATTTTGGGACCCTGGAGGTCGACCAATATGCCAACTGGCTTTCCGACCTCAGCTGCTGCTTTGCGGATAGTCGCGTAGACCTTCTCGTGGACCGAGTGATCGCCGTGGCTGAGGTTCATTCGGGCGACATCTACACCGGCCTCGATGATTGCTTTTGCCTTGTCGAAGTCGCTTACGGCTGGGCCAAACGTGGCGACGATTTTGGCGCGTCTCATCTTTATTTATCTCTTCTCTAGCTGTAGACAGCTATGGGTTGATCTGTTGGCTTTACGGGGAAAGGCAGCTCCGTCTCGCCTTCGAGATACTCATCTATTGCTGAGGCGGCTGCACGTCCTTCAGCAATTGCCCAGACTACTAGGCTCGCCCCTCTACCTGCGTCACCTGCGCTGAACAATCCTGGTGCGACCTGGTACTTGCTGTCGCGTTTGATGTTTCCCTTTTCATCAAGCTCTACAGCAGCCTGCTCCGAAATGCTCTCAGACTCATTACCAATGAACCCAAGAGCAAGTAGTACCAAGTCTGCAGGCAGAACTCTCTCGGTTCCCTCCTTGGGGACGCGCTTCCCATCCACAAACTCCGTGTCGGCGACTTTGACTCCGGTGACCCTGCCATTTTCACCCACGAACTCAACGGTTGAGTGCAGGTACTTACGCTCGCCAAACTCCTCGTGAGCGCTCTGCATCTCAAACAGGTTTGGCACCATTGGCCAAGGCATGTCCTCGGTCCTGTCCTCTGGTGGTTTGACGCCGATGGCCAAGGTTGTGACACTCTTGGCGCCTTGTCTCGTTGCTGTTCCTAGGCAATCCGCGCCAGTATCACCGCCGCCCAGAATGATTACGTGCTTGTCCTGAGCATGTATTTGCTCCGAAACCTCATCGCCGGCAACTCTCTTGTTCGACTGGGTCAGGTACTCCATAGCGAAGTGAATACCTTCTAGCTCCCTGCCAGCAACCTCAAGGTTTCTTGGCTTGAGCGCGCCTGTGGCAACTAGAACGGCGTCGTAGCGCTTTTTGAGCTCTAGCCAGCTGATGTCGACACCGATGTTCACGCCAGTACGGAAACGAGTACCCTCTGCCTCCATTTGAGAGATTCTGCGCTCTAGGTGGATCTTCTCCATTTTGAAGTCTGGAATTCCGTAGCGAAGAAGCCCTCCGATACGGTCATCACGCTCAAATACCGCAACCGTGTGACCGGCCCTGGTCAGCTGTTGGGCGGCTGCAAGACCAGCAGGACCGCTCCCAACAATGGCGATCGTCTTACCGGTTAGTCGCTCTGGAACCTGCGGTGTGACATAGCCCTGATCGAAGGCGTTGTCGATAATTGACACCTCAATCTCCTTGATGGTGACCGCCGGTTGGTTGATACCGAGCACGCAGGAGTCCTCGCAGGGAGCGGGGCAAATCCTGCCAGTGAACTCGGGGAAATTATTGGTGGCATGAAGCCTGTCAATTGCCTCTTTACCTCTACCGCGATGGGTGAGGTCGTTCCACTCTGGAATGAGGTTTCCCAGCGGGCAACCCTGGTGACAAAACGGAATGCCGCAGTCCATGCATCTACTGGCCTGCCTTGCAATAACTTCGCCGTTGCGCTCCGCATAGACCTCTTTCCAGTCTTTGATGCGCACCGGGATGGGACGCCGCGGTGCCGTCTCACGCTCAGTTACCTTCAGGAATCCTCTTGGATCAGCCATTTGACACCTCCAGAATCTGGGTCCAGACCTCTTCCCCATCTGGTTCGTAACCAAGTTCTTGCGCGTTGCGTTGAATCTCCATTACTCGGGCATAGTCCCGAGGTAGCACACGGACGAAGTTCAGTGCTTCATTCTTGAAGTCGGCAAGTACCTTCCTGGCATTGGGAGAGCCAGTCTCTGCAAGGTGCTCCTCAAGTAGCTCTCTCAGCTCCGCCATCTGCTCTGCGTCTGGGACACCAAGAGTAATCTCGCCAAGCTGCAACGCTTCACGGTTCACCCGGGCTTCGGAAAGCTTGTAGACGTAAGCAATACCTCCAGACATTCCGGCGCCGAGGTTGATGCCTGTCTTGCCAAGGATGACAGCCCTACCTCCGGTCATGTACTCGAGGGCGTGGTCTCCAACACCCTCAACAACTGCGTGCGCTCCAGAGTTTCGCACCAGGAAGCGCTCGCCGACAATGCCATTGAGGAAAATCTTCCCAGCGGTTGCGCCGTAGCCGATGACATTGCCCGCAATTACGTTTTCGCCCGCAACGTAGGCAGCACCTGCCGGGGGCTTCACGACAACGGTTCCGCCGGACAGTCCCTTTGCCACGTAGTCATTACAGTCGCCCGACACGGTGATCTTGATGCCCCTGGGCACGAATGCACCTAAAGATTGACCTGCACTGCCGGTGAGGGAGAGCTCTAGAGTTCCAGGCTCTAGACCCTGCTCTCCCCATTTGTAGGTCAACTCATTACCGAGCATCGTTCCGATTGCCTGGTTTGTGTTGTTGATCTCGCGCTCGATGAAGACCTTCTTACCCTCCACCAGTGCGGGCGCAGCCTCTGCGATTAGTGGGTAGTCGAAGTGATTCTCAAGTTCGTGCTCCTGGACTGTTGTGCGGTGCAGGGCAGAGTCCGTCTTGATGTCCTTGGCCGCAAAGATCGGAGCTAGGTCCAACCCATCGGCCTTCCAGTGCTTAATTGCCTCGTTTGCATCAAGTAGTTCAGCGTGGCCAATTGCCTCCTCTAGCGTCTTAAAGCCAAGCTCAGCAAGGTATTCTCGGACCTCTTGAGCCAAGAACTCAAAGAAGTTCACAACGTGATCTGCCTGGCCTCGGAATCTTTCGCGCAGCTCAGGGTTCTGCGTAGCAACTCCGACTGGGCAGGTGTCTAGGTGGCATACGCGCATCAAAATGCAACCCTCCACAACCAGAGGCGCAGTTGCGAAACCAAACTCCTCTGCGCCAAGCAGAGCTGCGATGATGACGTCTCTACCTGTCTTCATGGAGCCATCGACTTGGACGGTTATGCGGTCACGAAGGCCGTTCAGCAACAGCGTCTGCTGGGCCTCAGCGAGCCCCAGCTCCCATGGGGTGCCGGCATGCTTGAGAGAGTTCAATGGGCTGGCTCCGGTGCCACCATCGTGACCGGAAATCAGCACCACATCGGCCTTAGCCTTGGCAACACCTGCGGCTACCGTTCCAACACCGAACTGGCTCACTAGCTTCACGTGAATCCTGGCTCGGCGGTTGGCTCGCTTCAGGTCGAAAATAAGCTGCTTGAGGTCCTCAATTGAGTAAATGTCGTGGTGAGGAGGTGGTGAAATCAATCCCACACCAGGAGTTGAGTGTCTGAGGTCTGCGATCCACGGATAAACCTTGTGAGGAGGCAATTGGCCGCCCTCTCCAGGCTTTGCTCCCTGAGCCATCTTGATCTGGATGTCATCGGCGTGGGTTAGGTACATGCTGGTGACGCCAAAGCGACCGGATGCAACCTGCTTCACTGCAGATCGCTTTTCTCTATCCAGCAAACGCTCAACGGATTCGCCGCCCTCGCCGGTGTTGCTCTTACCACCGAGCCGGTTCATTGCGATCGCCAATACCTCGTGAGCTTCTGGGCTGATTGCACCCAGTGACATAGCTCCTGTAGCAAAGCGCTTGACAATCTCCGAGACAGGTTCGACCTGCTCGATGGGAATGGACTTGCGCTGGTCGGTGCGAAGCTTGAACAGGCCACGTATGGTCATGAGCCGCTCTGCTTGGTCGTCAACGGCGCTGGTGTACTGCTTGAAGATGTCGTAGCGCTTCTGCTTTGTTGAGTGCTGAAGCTTGAAGACCGTCTCCGGGTTGAAAAGGTGTGGTGGGCCCTCGCGACGCCACTTCATCTCACCACCAACCTCAAGTGGCATGTGGACGCTGGTGGCCCCCTCTAGTGGGTAGGCGTGCCTATGACGCTTTTCAATCTCGGTATGCAGAACATCCAGCCCTACTCCCCCAAGCTTTGAGATGGTTCCGGTGAAGTGCTGGTCGATAAGTTCTTGCGAGAGTCCGACGGCCTCGAAACACTGAGCACCTGCGTAGGACGCCACAGTTGAGATTCCCATCTTGCTCATGATCTTGAGAACGCCCTTGCCAAGCGCCTTGATCATGTTCTTACTTGATCGCTCAGGAGTGATGCCGGTGATTAGACCCTTGACCACCATGTCCTCTGCAGTCTCTAGGGCGAGATAGGGGTTTAGAGCAGAGGCTCCGTAACCGAGCAGGGTTGCCATGTGGTGAACATCGCGTGCGTCACCGCACTCAACGATAAGGCCGGCCATGGTTCTTGTTCCACGTCTAATGAGATGGTGGTGAATGGCCGAGCAGCTAAGTAGGGATGGAATCGGGGCAAGCTCACGGTTAGAGTCTCGGTCGGAGAGAATCACGAACGTAGCTCCAGCGTCTAGCGCACGATCAACCTCGTCACACATCGCCTCGAGGCGCTCTTGAAGCGCTTCCTCGCCTTCGTCAACGCGGTAAAGGCAGGAAACTGTGATGGCCTTACCGATGTTGTTACCGCGGTCAATGTGCTTAATACGGGCAAGCTCGTCATTGGTCAGTATTGGGTAGTCAAGAACCATCTGCTTCGCATGCTCTGGCGAGGCATCCAGCAGGTTCCTAACCGGACCAATGCTGGCGGTCATTGACGTGACCACCTCTTCTCTAATCGCGTCGAGCGGAGGGTTTGTAACCTGAGCAAACTGCTGTGTGAAGTAGTCGAAGAGCAGCCTTGGACGGTCGCTGATTGCCGCAATTGGGGTATCGCTTCCCATTGCGCCGATCGGCTCCTGACCGAACCTGGCCATCGGAGAGATGAACTCCTTCAGATCTTCCTCGGTGTAGCCGAAGACCCGCTGCCTTCTGGCAACCGATGCGGAGGAGTATCGAATGTGCTCTCGCTCTGGCAGGTCCTTAAGGTTTATCCTCTCGGCGTCAAGCCATTCACCCCAGGGCTCAAGGGAGGCGACTTCGGCCTTAATCTCTTCATCCTCGATGATGTGCCCGGCCTCAGTGTCAATCAGGAACATCTTTCCTGGTTGCAGCCTGCCTTTGCGCACGATTCTGTCCGCGGGAATGTCAGACACGCCAATCTCGCTGGCGAGGATTACGAAGCCGTCCTCGGTGACAACGAAACGACCAGGTCGGAGGCCGTTTCTGTCAAGGGTTGCCCCCACGAGACTGCCGTCGGTGAAGACGACTGCTGCGGGCCCGTCCCAGGGTTCCATAATCATTGAGTGATACTCGAAAAAGTCTCTTACCTTGGGGTCAATGTCCAGCTGCTTTTCCCAGGCCCCGGGAATCATCATCATCATGGCGTGTGGCAGCGAGCGGCCGCCAAGAACCAAGAGTTCTAGAACCTCATCAAAGGTTGCGCTGTCTGAAGCGCCATCGGAGACAATCGGCTTGAGCGACTCGATGTCGCCTAGGAGCTCAGAGGAAAGCTGCGACTCTCTCGCTGCCATCCAGTTGGCGTTTCCCTTCACGGTGTTGATTTCGCCGTTGTGGGCAATGAACCGGAAGGGGTGCGCCAGAGGCCAGGAGGGGAAAGTGTTGGTTGAGAATCTTGAGTGAACCAGCGCCAATAGCGACTCGAAGCGCTCGTCTGAAAGGTCCTTATAAAAAGGCTCAAGTTGCAAGGTGGTGACCATGCCCTTGTAGACCATCGTTCGCATCGAGAGCGAGGGGTGGTATATCCCAATCTCACGCTCACTGCGCTTACGCAACCTAAACAGTGCGCGCTCCAGTTCAAGGCCCTGCAGTCCATCGCCTGCAAAGAAGGTTTGCTGGATCTCAGGCATCGCCTCTCGAGCCAAGTCTCCTAGAACGGCTGGGTCGGTAGGTGGAGTTCTGGTCCCGATAAGCCTTAGGCCCTCTTCCGCTGCCAACTTGCTGAGGCTGGAAAGGTCTCCTTTCGATGTTGCGGCATCGAGAAACACCAAACCGGTTCCGTAGCTGCCTCTATCCGGCAGTTCAAATTCAACTACCTCGCGTAGAAAGCGATCCGGTATCTGAGTCAGGATTCCGGCCCCATCACCGGTTCCAGCATCAGAACCTACCGCTCCTCGGTGCTCAAGGTTTCTAAGTGAATTGAGAGCCATTTGAACGATGTCATGGCCTGCGTGTCCTCTGAGCGTTGCAACCATTGCCAAACCGCAGGCATCCTTCTCAGCGGCAGGGTCATAGAGTCCCTGAGCAGCTGGCAAGGTGCTAAAGCGCTGGAATGGTGATACAGGCATGCCTCTCCAATCGAATTCCTATGTTGAGTAGGGACTTCGTCGGCCCAGGCGTAAAAGTTAGCTGTTTTTGTCCTCGGCAGAGTCTACTGCGAGAGGCTCATTTGTGCCCTCAGTGGCAGGTTCTCTGCCGGGCATCCAGATGGATGGTTCGAGGCCAGGGTGGCGGCGCGTTTGAACCAAGAAAATCAAGATTCCTAGAGTCAAACCGATCAGCGCTGACCAGATGTTGACCCGAAGACCAAGAATAATCTCACTGGGGTCAATTCGGATACTTTCTATCCAAACTCTTCCAGTTGAATAAACAATCAAATAAAGCGCAAAGACCTTCCCCCACTGAAGATT
>JBDQMQ010000012.1:0-11918 GCA_040262185.1 Aquiluna sp.
GCAGATGCGGCCGAGCGTAACGTCGAATACGAGTACCAGCGCAATGGCGAGCGCTATCAATTCCTGCGCTGGGGACAAACCGCTTTTGACAACTTTAAGGTCGTGCCTCCTGGAACAGGAATTGTCCACCAGGTGAACATTGAGTACCTGGCACGGACTGTTATGACCAAAGAGGTGGGTGGTCAGACGGTTGCCTACCCAGACTCGTGCGTGGGAACAGATAGCCACACCACGATGGTGAACGGACTTGGAGTCCTTGGTTGGGGTGTAGGAGGAATCGAGGCAGAGGCTGCAATGCTGGGCCAGCCAGTCTCCATGCTCATACCTAGAGTTGTCGGCTTCAAGCTGACCGGGGACATTCCAGTTGGAGCAACCGCTACCGATGTGGTTCTGACCATCACTGAAATGCTAAGAAAGCACGGCGTAGTCGGAAAGTTCGTTGAGTTCTATGGCGAAGGTGTCACAAGGGTTCCGCTTGCCAACAGAGCCACTATTGGCAACATGTCGCCAGAGTTTGGCTCAACCGTAGCTATTTTCCCAATTGACGAGGTAACACTTGATTACCTAAGGACCACCGGTCGCTCCGAAGAGCAGGTGGCACTGGTTGAGGCCTATACGAAGGCCCAGGGTCTCTGGCACGATCCAGCTATTGAGCCAACCTACTCCGAGTACTTAGAACTTGATCTTTCGACAGTCGTACCATCCATTGCTGGCCCTAAGAGGCCTCAGGACCGCATCGCGCTCTCTGCTAGCAAGGGAGCCTTCGAGAAGGACCTAAAGAATTACGCAGCAGCGTTCAGTGCCCCGGTTCCAGTAAAGGGCAAGGACTATTCGATTGACCATGGCGCGGTGACGATTGCATCGATTACTTCTTGCACCAATACCTCAAACCCATCGGTCATGCTCGCAGCCGGCCTTTTGGCAAAGAAGGCGGTCGAGAAGGGTTTGACCGCAAAACCCTGGGTGAAGACCTCGTTGGCTCCGGGTTCAAAGGTTGTCACTGACTATTACGAGAAGTCTGGACTTACTACCTATCTCGACAAGCTTGGGTTTAATCTCGTCGGCTACGGCTGCACCACCTGCATCGGTAACTCTGGACCCCTGGATGAGGAAATTTCCAGCGCCGTAAACCATGGTGACCTTGCGGTGGCCGCTGTACTCTCGGGAAACAGAAACTTTGAAGGGCGCATCAATCCAGATGTGAAGATGAACTACCTAGCATCGCCACCGCTGGTCATTGCATATTCCCTTGCGGGCACGATGGACTTCGATTTCGAGAAAGACCCGCTGGGTCAGGATGCAGCAGGCGAGGATGTTTTTCTAGCTGACATTTGGCCTACACCTGATGAGGTGCAGTCAACGATCGACAGCTCCATCAATAGTGAAATGTTTACAACTCAGTACTCATCGGTCTTTGATGGCGATGAGCGCTGGCGTTCACTCCCAACTCCGGAGGGTGCATTATTTGAGTGGGACGAGGAATCAACCTATGTGAAGAAGCCCCCTTACTTTGAGGGCATGCAGCTCAAGCCAGCGCCTGTGACTGACGTTGAAAATGCAAGGGTTCTTGTAAAGCTGGGTGATTCTGTAACTACCGATCACATCTCTCCCGCAGGCTCAATCAAGGCTGATTCTCCAGCCGGGAAGTACCTCAGCGACAGAGGGGTATCCAGAGTTGACTTCAACTCCTACGGCTCCAGGCGCGGAAACCACGAGATCATGATTCGTGGAACCTTTGCCAACATTAGGCTCCGTAATCAGCTACTTGACGATGTCGAAGGCACCTATACTCGCGACTTCACAAACACGGAAGGTAGCCAGAGTTTCATTTTTGATGCCTCTGAAAACTACAAAGCTGCAGGTGTCCCGCTCGTCGTCCTGGCAGGCAAGGAGTATGGCTCTGGCTCCTCGCGAGACTGGGCGGCAAAAGGCACCTCGCTGCTAGGTGTGAAGGTTGTAATCGCAGAGAGCTTCGAGCGCATCCACCGCAGCAACCTGATTGGCATGGGTGTTTTGCCACTCCAGTTCCCCGAAGGCCAGGACGCTACAAGCCTCGGCCTCGACGGAACCGAAAGCTACAGCTTCACTGGGATCGAAGAGCTTAACCGCGGGACAACGCCAAAGAGCATTTCGGTTGTAGCTACGCCGACATCACACTCGCCCGCTGGTAAGCAAGAGATTCGCTTTGACGCTGTGGTCCGTATTGACACACCGGGAGAGGCTGACTACTACCGCAATGGCGGGATTCTGCAGTACGTTCTTCGCTCGTTGGTGGCTTAGGGCATAGGAACAGCAAAAGAGGGGTTGAACCCAACATGCTTGAGCAGATTAGATCACCGAAAGACCTTGAAGGCCTAAGTGAGCACCAACTCAAGGAGCTAGCTCAGGAAATACGCACATTTCTAATCGAGACTGTCTCAAAGACCGGTGGACACCTGGGACCCAATTTGGGTGTTGTCGAGCTAACCCTTGCGATGCATAGGGTGTTCCGCTCGCCAGCCGATGCCATGGTTTTCGACACGGGACACCAGTCCTATGTTCATAAGCTGCTAACCGGCAGGCAGGATTTTTCTGACCTGAGGCAATCTGGTGGTATAGCTGGTTACCCCCAACGCTCTGAGTCCGAACACGACATAGTTGAGAACTCCCATGCCTCGACCTCGCTGTCCTGGGCCGATGGTATCTCAAGGGCGTTTAAGGCAACCGGCCAGGCCGATAGGCACGTGGTAGCTGTAATTGGTGATGGTGCCCTCACAGGCGGCATGGCTTGGGAGGCTCTTAATAACATCACGGATGACAACGATCGGAACCTTGTGGTCATTGTCAACGACAACGGCCGCTCCTACGCTCCGACCATTGGTGGACTTGCTCGGGGCCTTTCGAAGATTCGAACTGAACCCTGGTACCGAGAGGGCTACCGAATTTCCAAGCGGGTATTTTCCGTTTTTGGCCCATTGGGCAGAGTTCTCTTCAACGCGACCCACGCTTTCATAGATTCGCTTTTGGGCTTTGGGGTCCCTAGGGGAATCTTTCCCAACCTGGATATCAAGCACCTCGGTCCAGTTGACGGGCACGACATAGTTTCACTCGAAAAAGTCTTACAGCAGGCTAAAAACTTAGGTCAGCCGGTGATCGTGCACGCAATTACCCAGAAGGGTCGGGGCTATTCGCCGGCACTTGAGGACGAGGCAGATCAGTTCCATGCTGTTGGGAAGATAAACCCCGAGAGCGGTCTACCTATTAAGGTTTCCAGCGAACCAAGTTGGACTTCGGTATTTGGTGATGAGCTAGTCGCGAGAGCAGACGCAGACGACAAAATCGTAGGGATAACTGGTGCCATGTTGATTCCAGTTGGTATGGACGCCATGGCAGAGAAGTATCCCGGCAGGGTTTTTGATGTGGGTATTGCTGAGCAGCATGCCGTAACTGCGGCTGCAGGAATGGCTTTTGGTGGGCTGCATCCGGTAGTTGCCGTCTATTCAACCTTTCTAAATCGAGCTTTTGATCAGGTATTGATGGACGTTGCACTCCACAAAGCCGGCGTTACCTTCGTGCTGGATAGGGCCGGTGTCACAGGACCAGACGGAGCGTCGCATCACGGCATGTGGGACATGTCAATTCTCCAGGTCGTTCCAGGTATTCAGATTGCTGCCCCAAGAGATGAAGAATCGCTCAGGGAAAGTCTCCGAGAGGCGGTTGCGATTGACAACGCTCCGACCGTCATTCGATTCCCAAAGGGAAGTGTGGCGAAGCCGTTACCGGCGATTAGGAGGCTCGCAGGCGGAACAGATGTTCTCTTTGAGAGCGAGGCAAAGGATGTACTGGTTGTGGGCATCGGACCCTTTGCTCATCTCGCGGTTAGAGTTGCAGGGCTTCTTTCGCAGCAGGGAATTGGAGCGACGGTAGTTGACCCGAGGTGGATTTTGCCCGTCAGCGAGGATCTTGTTGAACACTCTGCTGATCACAGACTTGTTGTCACGCTGGAGGACGGAGTCAGGGTCGGCGGCTTTGGTTCTCGGCTCCGGCAAAGCTTGAGGGTTGCACAGATTGACACTGGGTTGCATGAGGTTGGCATTCCAGCTGAGTTCTTGGAGCACGCTGAGCGTGATGAGATTCTCTCGAGACTTGGACTAACCGACAAGCAGATTGCCATGGAGGTAGTCGAGCAGGTGGTCGGGACCCGGGTGCCTAAGGCTAAGCCTCAGCTGTCGGAGGAGCTATCGCAAGATCAAGGCCAGCACCAATGAGCGGAGCACACAGCTCTACTTGCCATCTTCTTGCCCCAAGGTGGATCAGCTGAGCCTCGAGATTCTCTGTGGGCTCAAAGCACACCCTTCTTAGAATATCTGGGGTTAGAAGATTCTCCACCGGCATAGCAAGCTCGGAGGCCTTATCCACAATTAGTGGCCTCGTTGCAGTGAGTCTTGCGTAAGCCTCGGGGAAGCGTTTCTCCCATGATCGATGATTCGGGATGAAATCAGAACTGCGCACCTCTTCGCCAATCTCAATCGATTCGGCTTCTGAGATTGAACGCCACCAAAGGTCAAGCATCGTCCTTGAGGCCCTACCCTGAAACTGTTTATTTGCAGCCAGTTGTGACTTTGACTTTGGCGGCTCTGCTACAACCGCGGCAATGGAGCGGTCTGGAATCAACCTTCCGGGGGCCACGTCCTTCTCCATCGCAACTGTGTTGCGAGCGAGCCACAATGAGGCCGCAATCTTTTGCTTTCTCTCGTCTTTGACCTTGCTCATCCCTGGAAGCTGCCTCCAGGGCTCCGCTGATTGCTCTTTGGCCTTGAAGCCCACAAGGTGCTCAAACTCCTCCGTGGCCCACTCCAGCTTCCCTTGCTCGCTAAGCATTAGCTCAAGGGCGCTCCAAAGCTCAAACAGCACATCCACATCCAAAGCCGCGTAGCTAAGCATGCTCTCGGGCAGAGGTCGCTGCGACCAGTCGGCAGCCGAGTGCTCCTTGGCAAGCTCCATTTCAAGCAAAGCCTCCGCCAGTGAGGCGAGGCCAAATCTTTCCAGGCCAGCTAACCGGGCGGCCAGCTCTGTATCAATTAGCGTCGTTGGTTTGATTCCCAGCTCTGCAAGGCAAGGTAGATCTTGAGTTGCTGCGTGGAGAATCCAGGTCGGTTTTGCCATAGCTTTTGCAAGTTCCTTCGCCCACTTGTCACCCTCGAAACCTTCGGGATCTACTAGGTAAATAGCGACATCCTTGATTGCAATCTGGATTAGATATGCCCGGTGTGAATAGCGGAAACCACTCGCTCGCTCGGCGTCCAGCCCAATGACTTCGACAGTATCTAGAGCTTCGATAAGGTTTTTCAGTGACTGCGCGTCATCTACGTATCTAACCTCTAGACGGGGAGCTTCTAACTTCAATCCAGCCTCACGACCTTGCCGTCTTTCGGCGGAAGGCCCGAGATAAGTGCGACCAGCTCAATCCAGCCTCGCAGGTGATTGGAGAGATCGAAGTCGAGGGGTGCCCAGCTTGCGCGAATCTCAAGTTCACCATGCTGGGGCTGAGCAACTAGCGAACCATGCCCGGTGGAAATAACGGTAGTTGTTGTGCCGGCTTCGTGGGCAAACTGCGCACCTGATGCCTTGAGGCAGTCCTTGAGCCATTCCCAGGGCATAGCCGCTGTGTAATCGTCCTTTGCCATCTCAAGTTCAATAGGACTTTTTGCGTAACCAATAATTCTGAACTCAGAATGCCAGCCCTCGGGCATTTCGGGGTCTCTGCAGTAGACCAGACGGCTTACCCCATGGTCTGATGCGGTCTCGTGTGCGACCTCGGCGCTGATAGCGAGGGCCTCTGGCGCTATGCCTTTAGGAGAGGGTATTTGGGTCAGGACAATTTCGTCTCGAGATACGACCTCACTCATACCTGACAGCATTCCCTGGAACGTCTCAGAAATGTCTGTTAGGTCTAGCTTCACAGTCGAAAATTACCCCGACTTCACCCATTTAGTGGACAGCCACGCTGCCGATGCGGGCAATAAATAACCCTGCATCTGAAACTAGCTCAAATTCAACTCCATGCCGCGCGCTGAAGATCTCGATACCGCTTCTGGTGTCTGAGCTGAGGTATGCCTCGACCATCGGTTCAGCGGCCAGTCCCAGAAAGCCAGTAGGCCCAAACTCGCAGTGGATCTTGTCAAAGCCAAGTGATAGCAGGTGCTCAACCGCCTTGCCGAAGGTGGTTGCTCGACCTTCTGAGATCAGAATCACCCCAGGCGCAAGCTCCGAATCTCGCATACTTCGAGAAAAGACAGCTAGTTCGGCATTAGCTGGTAAGCGGTAGCCCTCATCACGGTAGGTCTTACCGGAGGTCAGGATTACCTCCGCCCGCCTTCTCACTGCGACGAACCAGTCAAAATCCAACTGACCACCAAGGGACTTGCTTGTCCCTTCAGGGCCAACATGCTCACCACCTGCACCCACAACAAGTGTGGCGGTGATGGGCCCCAGATTTAGCTGGTTAGGAATCAAGTAGCTCTTTGGTCTTCCGCTTTATTCGGAACAGCATGCCCCGCATGCCTCTCACTCGAAGCGGTGAAATCAGTTTTTCGAGCCCCAACTTTCCGGGAAAGTCGTCGTCTAACTCTGTTATCTCTTTAGCCGTCTTGCCGTTTAGCGCTGCGTGAAGCACAGAGGCAAAGCCTCTAGTAGTCGGAGCCTCTCGAGGGGCCGAGAAGTAGAGCTCAACCGCGTTTGCATCGCCCTCAACGGCTATAAAAACCGGAGCCTGGCACTCCTCAACGCGCTCCATAAGCTCGGGATTGTCTCCATACTTCGCGGGGACTTCAGGTAAATTCTCGCTGTATTCGAGGAGAAGCTGGAGCTTGTCTGAGTCTGGCATCAAGCCAAACTCTTCGATTATCTCGATAGCGCTCAAGCAAAGACTCCTGGCGCCTCACCCTGGGCAATCGGAACACCCACAAGGTTTCCCCACTCAGTCCAGGACCCGTCGTAATTACGCACGTCCTTGACTCCAACTAGGTACTTCAGCGCAAACCAGGTAAGCGAGGATCGCTCGCCGATTCGGCAATAGGTAATGAACTTGTCTTTAGGGTCTGAGCCGGTTTCCTCAAAGAGAATCGCCCTAAGCTCCTCAAGAGCCTTGAACGAGCCATCCTCTTGGACCAGCTTCCCCCATGGGACGTTCTTTGCACTTGGTATGTGTCCAGCCCTTGCTGCACCCTCATTCGGGTAGTCAGGCATGTGAAGGCGCTCACCGGTGTACTCCTGCGGAGAGCGAATATCGATAATGGGGGAGGGCTGGTGTTTAGCGATGTCGTCTCGAAATGCCCTTATCTCGTCATCCTTGCGAACCACCTCGGGATAGAGCCCCTCTGCTCTAGTGGGCTTTTCAGTGGTTAGCTCTCGACCCTCAGCAATCCACTTCATCCTGCCGCCATCCAAAAGCCTCACGTCTTCATGACCAAAGAGTTTGAAGACCCAAAAGGCGTAGGCGGCCCACCAGTTCGACTTGTCACCGTAGAGCACGATGGTGTCGTCGCGGGAAATACCCTTGGACCGCATCAATTTCGCGAAGTTCCCGCCATCTAGATAGTCACGCCTCACCTGATCGTTTAGCTCGGTGTGCCAGTCAAGTTTCACAGCACCAGGGATGTGTCCGGTGTCATAGAGCAGGATGTCTTCGTTGGATTCTACGACTGTGACATTGTCTAGATTTTCTGTCAGCCACTCGGTCGTGACCAGGGCCTCTGGGCTTGAGTACTGGGAAATTTTCTCTTGTTCACTCATTGGTTCTATTTATCTCCATAAACTAGCGCTCTGGTGGTGATGTCTTTTGGGTGAACAGCGATTTTCGGGGCCTGATTCCCTATGTAGCTATTCACCTAGCATCTCTGCTGAAGAGCTTATGCGACAGTTGATGCCTCCTCCAGAGTTTGAGCACGCCACCTTTGACAGTTACCGGCCGGACCCCCAGTTTCCAAGCCAAGAACTTGCGCTCAAAGCTGCTAAACAATTTGCAACAGTTTCAACAGGACGCTTGTTTGGACGCGCTGCAAGCGCCCCCGGGGTTTACCTTGACGGTGGGTTTGGGGTTGGAAAAACTCACTTGCTCGCAAGTATCTGGCACCAATTCAAGGGGAAGAAGGCTTTTGGGACATTTCTCGAGTACACCTCTATTGTCGGTTTCCTTGGTTTTCAAGAGGCCGTTCGCAGACTTGGGGAGTTTTCGCTCATCTGCATAGATGAGTTTGAGCTCGACGACCCCGGAGACACAATGATCCTTTCCCGGCTTTTGAAGGAGCTGTCGGCCAAGGGAGTTAAGTTTGCTGCAACCTCCAACACGCCTCCAAATGCGCTTGGTGAGGGTAGGTTTGCGGCCGAAGACTTTGCGAGGGAGATCACTGGCCTCGGAGAGCGCTTTCAGGTGCTGCAGATTGACGGCGAGGATTACCGACATCGCGATCCGGAATCTCATGCTCCTGCGTTGTCAAGGGATGACCTGAATACTTGGATCTTTTCGAGACAAGGTGGCTTTATAGATGACTTCGATGAGCTCCTGGCTCACCTGGCTACTCTGCACCCAACGAAGTATCGTAAGTTGCTTACCCCAGTCCAGTGCTTAGCCATTCACGGTCTCTACGAGTTACAAGACCAAGTTCCCGCTCTTAGGTTCGTAGTTTTTGTGGATCGGTTATATGAGCTGCAAATACCGGTTAGGGGAGCTGGGTCAGTAGCCATCACAGAGGTCTTTTCAAATTCCATGATTCAAGGCGGATACCGCAAGAAATACCTACGGGCCGTCAGCAGACTGGGAGCTCTCTCGGAGCTCTAGTTGGCGTTTTCCTCGCGATGCTTTTGCATGTAGTGGCGACCGCGCTTCTGAGACAGCCACGCTCCAAATGCCATCGACAGCAGAGAACCAATAATCACAGCCAGTGTCGCCTCTGCAAGAATTTGTGTGTTCTCGAAGAAGGCAAGATTCGCCATTAGCAGTGAGACCGTAAACCCAACGCCCGCGAGTCCGGCCACCGCCGCAAAGTCTGGAAGTTGCAACTCCAGCCTGGCGTCCTCGCTCGCAATTTTGTTAGCGACATATGCAAGAAGAGTGATGCCGATGATCTTTCCAATCGGCAGCGCAAGGGTGATCCCGGTGAAGACGCTTGAGAAGCTGCCGTCAAAGGTCGGTAACGCAATTGCGACGGCAAAGAATGCGAAGACAGGCAGCGAAACGGTGTTTGTCCAGGGCTGTATCTTCCCCACCAGCGAGTGGGTCTTTTTGGCCGGAATAATAAGCCCTAATGCAACACCAGCTATGGTCGCGTGCACCCCTGATTGGTAAACGGCATACCAGACCAGGAGAAATGTCAGCAGCCGCACATAGTTGATTGGAAGTTTGTTGAACTTTTCCGCAATGGCGTGGCCACCGAGGACAATTGCTCCAGCGAGCAGCCACTCGATTTTTACATCGTCGGTGTAGAAAATTGCGATTATCAAGATCGCCACAAGGTCATCGAAGATTGCCAGTGCCAAGAGGAAGACGCGCGCAGACTTGGGCAGGCCACGTCCGAAAATCGCCAAAATTCCCAGTGCAAACGCGATATCAGTTGCAGTGGGTATTGGCCAACCAACCATGTAGTCGGTACCCCAGTTGAATGCGGTGTAAATCAGCGCGGGGAATAGCACTCCGCCAACTCCGGCGAGAATCGGAACCAGAGCCGTTGAAGGCTTGGATAGGCCACCGACTGTCAGCTCGTACTTGAGCTCTAAGCCTGCGACCAAGAAAAAGGTGGCCAGCAGTAGGTCGGACACCCAGTGCTCAACGCTCAGCTTCAGGCCGATCTCTTCGAACCCGAAATAGGAGAACTTGAAATCTAAGAACGCCGGCCCAAATGGACTATTCGCAATCACCAACCCCAAAATGGCAGCGCCCATCAAAAGTAGGGCCGCTGATCTATCGCTCTTCATTGCACTCCTAGTAATCCAGTAAAGGATAAGAGATATCGGAGGGAATTCATTTCCTGACTAGCGTCAGCGCAAATCGCTCGTAACGCGAAGTTAACAAAACTCGTCCTCTTTTGAAACATGCAAGCTCAATCATTTTGGCTATTGGTCGTCTGACCATTCAAAGGAAGGTATGTAAATGTTGGACACAGGTTCACTTAGCTGGGCGGTAACTGCTACCGCCTTCGTCTTGCTCATGACGCCGGGTCTGGCCTTTTTCTACGGGGGACTAGTAAAGGCAAAGAGCGTTGTAAGCATGATGATGATGAGCTTCGGCTCGTTGGCACTCATTGGAGTGCTCTGGATTCTCTATGGCTTTAGCATGTCAGCGGTTGAGAGCCCAACTGACTTCTCTGGTAATCCGTTCGCCACATTCGCGCTCGATGGGTTGGGTAATGACGACCTAGTCGGTGCCGCCTTTGGTGCAACCTTCGCGATTATCACTGTTGCCCTAATTTCTGGATCTATCGCAGACCGCGCCAAGTTCGGCCCTTGGTTGGTCTTCGCTGGAATCTGGTCAACCCTCGTCTACTTCCCTGTTGCTTCATGGGTATGGGGCGGCGGCTGGATTATGGAGCTCGGCACCTGGTTCGGAACCGCTGACGTGATCGACTACGCAGGTGGTACCGCCGTCCACATCAACGCCGGTGCTGCGGCGCTGGCCTTGGCAATTGTTCTCGGCAAGCGTTTTGGCTTTGCCAAGGGAATCATGCAGCCACACAACGTACCTCTCGTGCTGCTTGGAGCTGCCCTGCTCTGGTTCGGTTGGTTCGGATTCAATGTTGGTGCGGAGTTCCTCAACAACATGGAGAACGTCGGACTAATCACCGTCAACACTCTGGGAGCTACCGCAGCGGCAATTTTGGGATGGCTAGCAATCGAGAAGGTCAAGGAAGGTAAGGCGACTTCGATTGGTGCTGCATCGGGAGCTGTTGCTGGTCTTGTAGCGATCACTCCGGCGTGTGCCAACGTAACCCCATTCTGGGCCCTGGTACTAGGTGTACTCGCTGGAGTGCTGTCAGCCCTAGCGGTAGACCTCAAATTCAAGCTCGGTTACGACGACTCTCTAGACGTAGTCGGTATCCACCTTGTCGCAGGTCTGGTGGGAACTCTCTACCTAGGCTTCTTTGCGATCGACACCGGTCTCTTCACTGGTGGAGATGCAGGCCAGCTGCTGGTTCAGACAGTTGCTGCTTTCGGAGTCCTCATCTACAGCTTCGTTCTAGCACTCGTGATTGGTTTCGCAATTGAGAAAACAATTGGCTTCAGAGTCAAGAGCGAGGATGAGATCGCGGGAGTTGACCTAGTGGTCCACGGCGAGGCTGCCTACAGCTTCGGACAGGACCCAGAGGTTAAGTCCTAACCAAGGCGGAATGTGCAATAGGGGCGGGAGGAATCCCGCCCCTATTGCATTGCCCATGGAAGTTTCTTTTGTGGCATAATTCAACAAGTTCCATTTGGAATGTGCGGATGTGGCGCAGTTGGTAGCGCACAACCTTGCCAAGGTTGGGGTCGCGAGTTCGAGTCTCGTCATCCGCTCTCAGAGGTTTCACCCTGAAACGGTGGAGTGGCCGAGAGGCGAGGCAGCGGCCTGCAAAGCCGTATACACGGGTTCGAATCCCGTCTTCACCTCTTAGTTACACCCGGGCGATTGGCGCAGTGGTAGCGCGCTTCCCTGACACGGAAGAGGTCACTGGTTCGAACCCAGTATCGCCCACCATTCCAAACCTTCATCCATTGGTTGAAGTGAGTTTTAACTAAGTTAACTTTCCGGAACAACACGGGACTACATTGATTAGCAATCGTCAATTCAAAGAGGAGTTGGCGTTCATCCAGGTTATGTTCAGGAGTTTCAAACTATGAAGTTAAGAACAAAGAGACTTGCCGCAGCTGGCTTAGCAGCGGTAGTCGCAATAGGCCTAGCGCCCGCT
>JBDQMQ010000012.1:11928-12258 GCA_040262185.1 Aquiluna sp.
GACTTCTACTCCCTCATGAACTAAGGGGAAATCATGGGCAGGGACGACGGCAGAAAAGCTGAGCTTCAGCACGAGGATCTGGCAGAGAAAGCAAGAGTGACTGCGGACAAGGTCGCACGCGAAAAGCTGGAAGAGGCTAACCGCGAAGACAAGATGAACATCCATGAGTCACGCAATTCTGACCCTATTCAAGAAGAAGAATAGGCCGAAGCAGGAGCCTGTCGCCTCACAGGGGTATTGCAACCTTCATCTAATGGTTGAACCGAGTTTTAACTAACTTAACTTTCTGGTTTTCTCAACCACTAATTTGACTCTCATGATGTCAAAGAT
>JBDQMQ010000013.1:0-11981 GCA_040262185.1 Aquiluna sp.
TGCCTGCTGGGAGACCCGCTGGGACTCTTTACTTATTGTGCGATAACTCTGTTTCCAGTCGACTGAGAGCCCTAGGTTGCGCCAAAGGTTCTCGAAGGCCTGCTCGTCCTCCTCGGTCAGCTTTTCGCAGAGCTCAATAAAGTTTTGCCTGGAGATAGGCATTTGATCGGCTGCCTTGGTGCTCTTGTTGTCTCCGCCAACCTGAGGGGGAGTGAAGTCTTTTTGGTAGGGAAGTGTGGGGTCGCAACGCACCCCGTAGTAGTTCTGAACCCTGCGCTCGGTCGGAAGACCATTGTCATCCCACCCCATGGGGTAGAAGACATCCTTACCGCACATCCTCTGGAACCTTGCCACGACGTCGGTGTGGGTGTAGCTGAAGACGTGACCGACGTGCAGGGAGCCTGAGGCGGTAGGTGGGGGAGTGTCGATTGAGTAGATGTTCTCTTTTGAAGCTTCTGAGTTGAAGCCATAGACCGAGGCCTGCTCCCAGCTAGGAACCCATTTAGCCTCTAGACCATCAACGCTCGCTTTCTCTGGAATCTGAGCGGGAGCGAGCGGATTGGGTTTTGCGTTATTCACTGAGACCTCGGGTTCTTTAGCTTCACTAGATTAACATTGTTAGTCTCAGGATTGAGTTCGAAAGCCGTGATGTACCCAAAGCATAAAGATTCCAAATCTGGCCCTGTTGCCTCGCCGTCGTTTCCCGACGTCGAAAAAGAGGTGCTAGAGCACTGGGACACCGACGGTACCTTTCAGGAGTCGATAGATCAGCGAGCAGCCTCTGAGGCCGAGGAATTCGTCTTTTATGACGGCCCTCCCTTTGCCAACGGACTCCCGCACTACGGGCACCTGTTGACCGGTTACACCAAGGACCTTGTTCCCAGGTATCAGACCATGCGCGGCAAGCGGGTGGAGCGGCGTTTCGGCTGGGACACCCATGGTTTGCCTGCTGAGGTGGAGGCAGAGCGACTTCTGGGCATCAGCGGCAGGCCTGAGATCGAAAAGTACGGCGTGGACAAGTTCAACGCCTTCTGCAAAACCTCAGTGCTCAAATACACCGAGGACTGGCGCAGCTATGTAACGCGTCAGGCAAGGTGGGTGGACTTTGACAATGACTACAAGACTTTGGACCAGAACTACACCGAGAGCGTGCTCTGGGCCTTCAAGGAGCTTCACACCAAAGGCCTAATTTATGAGGGCTTCAAGGTGCTCGCCTACTGCTGGCGCTGTGAGACACCGCTTTCCAACCATGAGCTCAGGATGGACGATGAGGTCTATAAAAACCGTCAGGACCAGTCGGTCACCGTAACCTTCCCAATCACAGAACCTGGGCACGAACTCGATGGAGTAAATCTCCTTGCTTGGACCACAACTCCGTGGACTCTGCCGACTAACTTTGCTCTTGCGGTTGGACCAGAGATTAGCTACGCACTGGTCGATGCTCCAAATAGCACTCTTGGTGCAGGCAAGTTCCTGATTGCACAGTCACTGGTAGCTGGCTACGCCAAGGAACTTGGGTTCGAATCCGTGGAAGAGGCAACTGAGGCTGTTGACAAAACTCTGCTAGGAAATCAGTTGGAGGGTCTGCACTACGCCCGCCTGTTTGACTTCTATGCGGACACCGAGAAGTATGACGTGGCCAATTCTTGGCGGATTCTTGTTGGGGAATACGTCACCGCGGACGAGGGCACTGGAATCGTTCATCAGGCACCTGCTTATGGTGAGGACGACCAGCTGCTCTGCAACGCTGCGGGTATCCCCACCTACGTCTCCATCAATGAGCGCGGGGAATTCAATTCTCTAATCGCCCCATACGAGGGCCAACACGTTTTTGAGGCCAACAAGCCAATTACTCAAGATCTGAAGTCCATGGGCAGACTCTTCCGTCAAGCCTCATATGACCACAGCTACCCACACTGCTATCGCTGCAAGAATCCGCTTATCTACAAGGCAGTCTCTTCCTGGTTTGTTGAGACGACAAAGATCCGCGATCGCATGCTTGAGCTCAATCAGGAGATTAACTGGGTTCCTGAGCACACCAAGAACGGCAGTTTTGGTAAGTGGCTAGAAAACGTGCGGGATTGGGCTATTTCTCGAAATCGTTTCTGGGGAGCACCAATACCGGTTTGGAAGTCGGACGACCCTAACTACCCAAGAATCGATGTCTACGGCTCTCTAGACGACCTTGAGCGAGACTTCGGCGTCCGCCCGGATGACTTCCACAGGCCTGTAATCGATGAACTAACCAGGCCAAACCCTGATGACCCCACAGGCAAGTCGACCATGCGAAGGGTCCCGGAAGTTCTGGACTGCTGGTTCGAATCCGGCTCCATGCCCTTCGCCCAGGTGCACTACCCGTTTGAAAACCAAGAGTGGTTCGACAGTCACTTCCCCGGGGACTTCATCGTCGAGTATGTCGGTCAGACCAGGGGCTGGTTCTACACCCTTCATGTTCTCTCAACAGCTTTGTTTGATCGTCCCGCATTCAAAAACGCCATTAGCCACGGCATTGTGCTCGGTAATGACGGACAGAAAATGTCCAAGTCCCTCAGGAACTATCCGGATGTGAACGAGGTCTTCGACAGAGACGGCTCGGATGCCATGCGTTGGTTCCTGATGTCTTCGCCAATTTTGCGCGGAGGCAACATCGCTGTTACCGAGCAGGGAATTCGGGAGGGCGTGCGGCAGGCTCTGTTGCCACTTTGGAACAGCTACTACTTCTTTGCTCTCTATGCCAATGCCGCAGGTTATGAAGCATCACCCTCGCACGCCTCTACTCAGCTACTTGATCGCTACATCATGGCTAAAAGTGCTGAGGTCATTGAGCTGATGCAGGACGATCTTGACAACTTTGACAGCTTCCAGGCCTCTGCCCGGCTGCGCGACTTTGCTGAGGTGCTGACTAATTGGTACATCAGGAGATCCAGAGATCGCTTCTGGGAGGGCGACAAGGACGCTTTTGACACCCTTTACACGGTTCTTGAGGCGGTTCTGCGGGCCGCAGCACCGCTAATCCCACTTGTCTCGGAGGAGATGTGGCGCGGGCTAACCGGTGGCAGGTCGGTCCACCTCACATCCTGGCCCGATGCAGGAGAGTTCCCCAAGGACTCCGACCTTGTTAGGGACATGGATGCAATCAGGGAGGCAGCTTCGGTTGCACTGTCACTTCGCAAGGCTGCTGGGCTCAGAGTGAGACTGCCACTCAGCGAGCTCACGGTGGCCGTGACGGAGCCCGAGAGCCTCAAGGCCTATTCCGATCTTCTAGCGGATGAGTTGAACGTCAAGCAGGTGAGCGTGGTCGCAGCGACAGAGGAGATAGCAGCCTCGTTTGGGCTAACCAAGTCGCTTGTTGTAAATGCCAGGGCACTTGGCCCAAGACTTGGTGGCGCCGTTCAAGAGGTCATCAAGCTTGCCAAGGCCGGTGATTGGAAGTTGGACGGAGAGCAGCTAATAGTCGGCGAACACACTCTCGTTGCCGGCGAATACGAGATCTCCATGGTCGCAAGTGATGATTCAGAGGGCAGCAGTGTTGGCATCACATCTCAAGGCTTCGTTCTGCTCAACACCGCTGTAACCAAAGAGCTTGCCGATGAGGGAATTGCCCGCGATGCAGTAAGGCACATCCAGCAGGCTCGAAAGGACGCTGGCCTTGATGTCTCAGATCGCATCAGCCTAAAGCTGTTTACAGATAGCGAGTCAGAGCTTGCTTTGAATGAACATCGAGATTTCGTTGCCAAGGAAACACTTGCCGAGAGTCTGGAAATTCTCTCTGGGGAACCAAGCACCGAGCTCTCGGTGGGAGAGAACGGGGCAATCGAGATAGAGCTAGCAAAGAAGTGAGCTCGGTAGCTGAGCGCATGGCCGAGGTCGTGCAGGAGCTCTATGCACGCAAACCTGAGAACCAGATGCGCCCAAGGCTCGAGCCCACCAGGTTGGCCGTTGAGCTAATGGGTAATCCCCAGCACGCCTACCCAGTAATCCACCTCACGGGAACAAACGGTAAGACCTCCACCGCAAGAATCATCGAGCGAATCTTGCGGGAGATGGGACTTAGAACCGGCCGGGTCACCTCGCCACATTTGATCAGCTTCAATGAGCGCATCTCGCTAGATGGCGACCCCGTGAGCGACGAGCTGTTTGTCGAGAACTACGAGCAGAACAAGCCACTTCTTGACCTCATTGATGCTCAGCTTGCAGAGCAGTCAGAGGCTCCGCTTACCTTCTTTGAAGCCTTTACTGCGCTTTCCTTCCAGCTCTTCGCCGATGCTCCAATCGACGTGCTGGTGCTGGAGGTGGGCATTGGTGGGGAGTGGGACTCAACTAATGTGGCCGATGGTGATGTCGCGGTATTTACCTCGATTGACCTTGACCACACCAAAACCCTCGGCAACACGGTTGAAGAAATTGCACAGACCAAAGCCGGCATTATCAAGGAGAAGTCGGTGGTTGTCTCCAGCGCCCAATGGGAAAGTGTTGAGGAAATCATTCGCTCTCGCTCAAAGCAGGATTATCACTTCGCAGGCCAATCCTTCGAGTTGCTGGGCGCACAACCCGACGGCTACGGAACAAGATTCAGCGTTCGGGGAATCGTGGGTAGTTATCCAGATTTATGGATGCCAATAATCGGCGAGCACCAGGCCGAGAATGCAGCAACAGCAATTGCGGCGGTTGAGATGTTTCTGGGCGGAAGGGCTATTGCAGACGAGGTGCTGCGGTCGGCTCTTGCAGATTCTTTGAGCCCTGGAAGGCTGCAGGTTGTCTCAAAGGAGCCACTGATTGTTCTAGATGGTGCTCACAACCCCGCGGGGCTTCGGTCCCTTAGGCGCTCCATCCAGTGGCACTTCAAACCCGAGCGCACCACCGCGTTGGTTGCAATGCTTGCCGACAAGGACATTGATTCAGCGGCCGCCGTTCTAGCCGAAACTTTCGACGATCTCATTGTCACTGAGGTCGAGGGGCCCAGGTCTCTGGCAGCTGATGACCTGGCTGAGGTTTTACGGGCAAAAGGGGCAAATGTGGTCGATGTGGATACTGCCATTCCCTCCGCCTACAAGAAGGCATCTAGGCTTGCAGGGGAAGATGCCATGTTTGTAACTGGTTCTTTGTATTTAGTTGGAGCCGTTTTAGAAATGCTGCAGGAGGAGCTCGATGAAGAAGACTAAAAGCTCAAAGCGGGCTCTTGCCTCGATTGTGCTGAGCTTTGAGTCTTTTGTAATCTTTTTCGCGACCCTGGCCGCATTTGGTCTAAAAGGCGCAGATCCCGCAAGCAACCTTCCCGACACCACTGCCATTTGGGCCATCGGCCTGAGCTTTGCGATCGCGGCTATCTTGACCCCAGCGCTCCTTCGCTCACCTGCCGGGTATGTCGTCGGTTGGATAATCCAGGCTGCATTGTTGGTCAGCGGTTTCTGGCTCTGGGGCATGTTCCTGATTGGGGCAATTCTCGTGGGGCTATGGGTTTGGGCGCTGATTGCAGGCGGCACGATTGATAAGGCGCGAGAGAATTACAACAAGATGATGGGAGAGTCCGGTGCAGACACTGGTGCTAATCAAGCCTGATGGCGTGAAGCGAAATCTAGTTGGCGAGATAATCGCAAGGTGCGAGCGCAAGGGCTACAAAATCGCCGACATGAAGCTTGTCGAGCCCTCGAGAGAGCTGCTTGCCAAGCACTACGCCGAGCACGAGAGTAAGCCCTTCTATGAGCCGCTGATGGAGTTCATGCTCTCTGGCCCGGTCGTGGCAATCAAGCTCGAAGGCGAGAGAGTTGTTGAGGGTTTCAGGTCGCTGGCCGGGGCCACGGACCCCACCGTCGCAGCTCCTGGGACCATCAGGGGCGACTTATCCAGGGACTGGGGCACAAAAGTAATCCAGAACCTGGTGCACGGCTCCGATTCTGAGGAAACCGCCAAGCGCGAGCTTGAGATCTGGTTCTAAAAGAGCGTGGGCCAGTAGTCCCAGAAGTAGACCAAGATAACGCCTGAGAGCCCGGCGTAGGTAACAAGGGTTAGCACCCACGCCCACTCGTAAATGAACTCACCTGCGGGCGTAAACCGCTCGCCAAGGTGGCCATCTTTTCCGGCCTTGCCGAATATGCCCCAGAAGAGCGGGATAGTTGCCGTCCACGCCACCATGCAGTAAATGCAAAGTGATCCAATCGAGAAAACGCTCTGACTGAAAAGCCAGAAAACAAATGCCATAGCCAAGACGTGACCAGCTAAAAGCCCCTGCCAGAACCAGCTGGCAAACTTTGCACCGGCCAACATCGCAAAACCGACCAGCACGGGTGCGAAAAACGCCGCCAGTCCAATTAGTGGATTTGGAAATCCGAATAGGGCCGCTTGCTCAGAGAGCATCACTGACTTACAGCTGATAAACGGGGAGATATCGCATGCCGTTGCCGCCCCAGGATCACCGGCAACCTTGATGCGCTCTAGGGTGAGACCGAAGCTCGCGATCCAGCCCATCGCGCCAAAGCCAATGAGGAAAAAGGGAAACAGCATGCTGGGATTATCGCATTTTTATAACGTTCATGGCATACTTCAAGGTAGATGCGAACACACTCGCATCGAAGGATTTTCACCACAAGTTGCTGGTGACACTGAGAATTAGATTCAGGCTGCGGCTCGAATCACGACAAATGACCTAGAGGGTGTGAACCTCAGGCCATGAGGCATAACTTGGCTAAGAAAAAAGAAGAGCCGAAGAAGCCGCTGGCAACCCAGCTACTCTTCCAGGCCCCAGATCTCCCTACCCCCGTGGTGAATCCACGCTCGGGTAAACCTGCCGAAGAGGCAAAACCTGAACCAAAGCGGCGCGAGCGCACCCGCAAGGAGGCTCCGAAGGAGCGCGCAAAGCCCGCGGCGAGGGAAAAGAAGGAAGAGGCGGACTCATCTACCCGCGTCGAGGCGAAGCGCCAGCGCAGGAGAGATTCGCGTGATACCGGGCGCCGCCGCTCAACGATTACCGAGAGTGAGTTTCTCGCCAGGCGTGAGTCAGTAGACCGCAAGATGATCGTGCGAGAAGTTGATGAGCGCGTCCAGATCGGTGTTCTCGAGGACGGTCAGCTGGTAGAGCACTACGTCACAGAGACTCAGGGCGCCTCGATCATTGGCAATGTCTATCTCGGAAAAGTTCAAAACGTACTGCCCTCTATGGAGGCTGCGTTTGTCGACATTGGTCGCGGTCGCAATGCAGTTCTTTATTCCGGTGAGGTTGACTGGGAGGCTGCTGAAACTGGCAACCAACCAAGGCGAATCGAGCTAGCCCTCAAGTCTGGCGATCAGGTTCTAGTGCAGGTCACAAAGGACCCGGTTGGACAAAAGGGTGCCCGGCTCACCTCTCAGATCTCGCTACCTGGGCGCTTCCTGGTTTATGTGCCAGGTGGAAACATGTCTGGCATTTCTAGAAAGCTTCCAGAGGGAGAGCGTCAGCGTCTAAAGCAGATTCTCAAGAACACGCTTCCCGAAGATGCTGGCGTCATTGTCCGCACGGCCGCTGAGGGTGCCTCTGAGGAACAGTTGATTCTTGACGTTCAGCGCCTTCAGACCCAGTGGGAAGAGATCACCAGGCAGGCTGAGACAGGGAAGGCACCAGCCACCCTTCACAGCGAGCCAGACCTTCTAGTCAAAATCATCCGCGACGTCTTCAATGAAGACTTCCAGGAGCTGGTTATCAGTGGCAAGCGGGCCAACGAGACCATTCGCGAGTACCTGCAGGCGGTAGCCCCTGACCTCATGGAGCGGGTTGTCGAATACAAAAAGAAAATAGATATCTTCGACACCTATTTCATTGGCGATCAGATTGCCAAGGCCCTGGATCGCAAGGTTTACCTGCCATCAGGCGGCTCGCTGGTGATCGATCGAACTGAGGCCATGACCGTGGTTGACGTTAACACTGGAAAGTTCATTGGCTCAGGCGGAAACCTCGAGGAAACGGTCACCAAAAACAACCTCGAAGCAGCTGAGGAGCTAGTTCGTCAGCTGCGACTTCGAGACATCGGCGGCATCATCGTGATTGATTTCATCGACATGATTCAGGACGCAAACCAGGAATCTGTTCGCAGGAGACTGCTTGAGTGCCTCAGTCGCGATAGGACCAAGAACCAGGTCGGTGAGATTACCTCACTTGGCCTTGTTCAGATGACACGCAAGAAGATAGGCCTTGGGCTTCTAGAAACTTTCAGTGAGCCGTGTGAGTGCTGCGCTGGTAGGGGAGTGGTGGTTCACGAAGAGCCAAGGTTCCGCTCGCAGGAAACTCCTAAGCGAGGTAGCAAGAAGAAGGCTGAGAAGCCTGAGGTCGTCAAGAAGGTGGTCACCGCGGAGCAGGCTGATGCGGCAAAGGACGTTTTCAACAAGATGGCCGGCGTCACCCCAACTGAGTCCAAAGAGCCTGAGGGCAAGACCGAGATGCTAAATGCTGTCTTGGAGGCTCTACCTGAGCCCACACCAAAGGCGAAGCCCAAGTCTCGACGTGCCACAAGCACGGTAAAAAAGCCAAGGGCAAAAAAGGCGGAAAAAGAAACTGAATAGGGTCTTCAACTTGTTGACCGAAGCTCCAAACTTCACTAAACTTAGCCGCTGTTGCTCGTCCAGCTTTGGATGAGAGATATCCCGTAAAGATAGGTTTCAAAGTGGTTTACGCAGTAGTACGCGCAGGCGGCCGCCAGGAAAAGGTTGAGGTCGGCACGATCGTCACCATGAACCGCATTGCCGCGACCTCAGGAACGATTGAGCTTCCAGCCCTGCTTTTGGTAGATGGCGAGAAGGTGACCAGCGACGCTAAGGCACTCGCGAAGGTGAAGGTCGTCGCAGAGGTTTGGGACCAGACTCGTGGACCACAGATTGTTCTCCAGACGTACAAGAACAAGACCGGTTACAAAAAGCGTCAGGGTCACCGTCAGGATCTGACCCGCGTTCAGGTCACCGAGATCAAGTAGGTAGGTAGAAATGGCATCCAAAAAGGGAGTTAGCTCCACCAGGAACGGTCGCGATTCAAACGCGCAGCGTCTGGGCGTAAAGCGTCACGATGGCCAGCAGGTCAATGCCGGTGAGATTCTCGTTCGCCAGCGCGGGACCCACTTTCACCCGGGTGTAAACGTCGGCCGTGGCAAGGACGACACTCTGTTTGCACTCTCCGCCGGTGCAGTTGAGTTCGGTGCCAAGGCAGGACGCCGCGTAGTAAACGTGGTATCCCAGTAACACAAAGATTTGATTGAGGCGGGCCTTCGGGTCCGCCTCTTTTAGTTAGAGGAGCATCATGGTCAGCTTCATTGATCAAGTGACGCTCCATTTGCGCGCCGGTTCCGGCGGCAACGGCTGCACCAGCATTAAGCGCGAGAAGTACAAACCGCTCGCGGGTCCAGATGGCGGCAATGGTGGAGACGGCGGGTCGATCTCACTAATCTCCGACAACAACGTCACCACGCTCTTGGAATACCACCACAGACCTCACCGCTCTTCCGACTCGGGTGGCAACGGCCAGGGCGACTTCAACAACGGTTACCGAGGAGAGAACCTCGTGCTGCCAGTCCCGGTTGGCACCGTCGTCAAGTCGCCAACTGGAGAGATTCTTGCCGACCTCGCACATCCAGGCATGGAGCTTCTGGTTGCCGAAGGTGGGCAGGGTGGCCTAGGTAATGCCGCGCTGGCAAGCCGCAAAAGGATTGCACCTGGTTTTCATCTTCTTGGAGTCCCGGGTTGGCAGGGAGATGTAGTCCTTGAACTGAAGACGGTTGCAGATATTGCCCTAGTTGGCTTCCCCTCGGCAGGAAAGTCTTCGCTGATAGCTGCCATGAGCGCGGCCAGGCCGAAAATCGCCGATTATCCCTTCACTACTCTGCATCCAAACCTTGGGGTAGTTCAGGCCGGCGATAAGCGCTACACCATTGCGGACGTCCCCGGTCTGATCGAGGGTGCAAGCGAGGGTAAGGGACTCGGACTCGAGTTCCTTCGGCACGTCGAGCGCTGCAGCGCACTCTGCCACGTAATTGACTGCGCCACATTGGAAAACGGCCGCGACCCAATTAGCGATCTCAAGGTGATTCTTGAGGAGCTTGAGAAGTATGAGGTTCCGGAGGGTCAGACTCCGCTTATTGAAAGACCGCAGGTTGTAGTTCTCAACAAGATTGACATTCCAGATGCGAAGGAACTTGCTGACTTTGTGCAAAAGGACTTTGAGGAGCTTGGCTATCCGGTCTATCAGGTTTCGACCGCCACCCATGCAGGACTCAAGGAACTTGGCTTTGCACTTGGCATGCTGGCCCAGGAGGGTCGCTCGCAGGTAGTAGAGGAGACCTCGAGGCGCTTCTCACTTCTTCAAGCGCAGTCTGAGACCTCGACCTTCAGCGTCACCAGGGAACAGATTGGAGACGAAGAAATATTTAGGGTGGTCGGTCAGAAGCCTGAGAGATGGGTTGCTCAAACAGAATTTGGCAACGCGGAGGCCGTTGGCTATCTCGCCGAGCGACTTCATAAGCTTGGCGTCGAAGACCAGCTGACAAAGCTGGGCGCTCGCTCCGGTTCAACAGTGATTGTCGGTTCGGGAGACGGTGTTGTCTTCGATTGGGACCCGATGATTTCATCGCTTGCGGAAATGGCTGATGCTCGTGAGGTCGCCGAGAGAATTGATCCCAACGATCGCCGCACCAACAAGCAGCGAAGAGCTGAGTATTACGAAATGATGGACGAGCGTGCAAGGGGTCGTGCAGAGCGAGAGGCTGTGCGCGAATCAAGCATTTTCACGGAGGAAGAGTGAGAACCGCAGAAAGATTGGCTGGGGCGAAGAGGATAGTCGTCAAGGTGGGCTCCTCATCGATAACAGGCGCCAACGAGGCGAACCTGGATTTGATTGTTGACTTCGTGGCCGAGCAGTCACAGTCCGGCAAAGAAGTCATCGTGGTTAGCTCTGGTGCTATTGCCACCGCTGCTCCTCTTATTGGCCTCACCGTAAAGTCGGAGGACTTGGCGACCAGCCAGGCTCTAGCCAGCATCGGCCAGGCGAGACTCATGGGGCGCTATGAGCGTTCGCTTGAGCGTCATGGTCTGATTCCGGGTCAAATTCTCCTTACGGTCGACAACCTCGACGAGGAGCAGCCGCGGACCAACGCCACAAGGGCGCTGGAACGTCTTTTGGAGATTGGCGTGGTTCCGATTATCAACGAAAATGACTCGGTTGCGACCCAGGAGATCCGCTTTGGTGACAACGACCGCCTAGCCTCGAGAGTTTCACTTCTAGCTCAAGCCGACCTTCTTATTCTTCTGAGCGATGTCGATTCTCTCTATTCAAAGCCTCCTGAGGAAGATGGGGCGGAGCGCATCGCGGGAGTAAACCAGGACGACGATCTTTCCCAGATCCAAGTTTCGGGAACCTCTACCGGTTACGGAACAGGTGGGGCTCTAACGAAACTTGCCGCCGCCAGGTATGCCGCAGAAGGTGGTGTCGGAGTGATCCTCACTGCAACCGAGCTGGTTCTCTCACTTGGAGAGGGAGATCCTCACCACACCTGGTTTGAGCCCGTCAATGAGGTAGCAAGTTAGGATTTTGGAATGAGTGTCCAGTCAATCCTCATAAAGGCGAAGGAGGCCTCGCCTTCTCTTGCCGCAGCTTCCACGGATGCCAAGAATGCTGCGTTGGCGCGGATTGCCCAGCTGCTGCTGGATAACTCAGGTGCAATCGTTAGCGCAAACGCCTTGGATCTCGAGCGCGGTAAAGAAAATGGACTTTCACAGGGCCTCTTGGACAGGCTAAAGCTCGACGAGGTCAGGATTCAGGGTCTTGCTAAATCCATTGAAGAAATCATTGCTCTCCCAGACCCAGTTGGTGTCAGCGTTCAGGGCAAGACCTTGCCAAATGGCATCAGTCTTCAGCAAGTCAAGGTTCCGTTCGGGGTAATTGGCTGCATCTATGAGGCTCGACCAAATGTGACTGTTGACATCGCTGCTCTTGCTCTCAAAAGTGGTAATGCGGCAGTGCTCCGAGGAGG
>JBDQMQ010000013.1:11991-12239 GCA_040262185.1 Aquiluna sp.
CTCGAAGACTCACCGCCCATCGGTCTGCAATGCCCTGGAGACACTTCTAGTCCATGCCTCAGCTGCCGAGAGACTGTTGCCAACCATTGGTAAAGCCCTTGTAGAGGCTGGTGTGAAGCTGCACGGTTGCGAGATCAGCAGGAGATATATTGAAGCCGAGCCTGCAACCGATGAGACTTGGAAGACCGAGTATCTTTCGCTTGAGCTATCGGTCAAGGTGGTGGAGAACCTCGATGCGGCTCTTGAGC
>JBDQMQ010000014.1:0-12226 GCA_040262185.1 Aquiluna sp.
GTGAATCGGTACCTCGACGATTTTTGCACCAGCCTCACTCGCTCGTAGCGTCATCTCAACCTGAAAGCCGTAGCCATGGGCACGCATGCTAGAAAGCGGCAGCTTGGCTAGCAGCTCGGTTGAGTAGATCCGAAAGCCAGCGGTGAGGTCTTTCAGTTTGCTTGAGAGCATTAGAGCTGCATAGCGATTCCCAATCCGGGAGATAAACATTCTCAATGCCGGCCAGTTCTTCACCTCTCCCCCAGCAACCCAGCGAGAGCCGATGACCAGGTCATTTGAGGCCGCCTGTTCAATCAGCGCGGTCAGGTCGCTGGGCCTGTGAGAGCCATCAGAGTCCATCTGCACGACATGTGTAAACCCGCGGTCTATAGCCCACCTAAAACCCTCAACATAAGCAAGTCCAAGCCCCTTTTTTGCCGGCCTATGAATTACTGAAATCAGCTTGTTGTTGCGGGCCAATCGGTCTGCAAGTTCGCCTGTTCCATCAGGAGAGTTGTCATCGATGATGGTCAGGTGAGTCTCCGGCATGGCCAAAAACAACTGTTCAACCGAGTGCTCTAGGACGTCTAATTCGTTGTAGGTCGGCATGAGTACAACTGCCTTCAACGTCGTCTCCTAGCAAACATCATCCCGGTGAAAATCAATACCAGCGCGGCCACCAGCCAGTCAAAGACTGCCCCTACGGTCATCGCTGGGGTATTTCCTGTATAGAGCGGCACCCGCTCCACCATCACAGCTGGCGTGTACCACTCAACCTCTGAGAGCACCTCCCCGTTTGGAAGGTAGATAACCGAAACCCCCACCGTTGAGACGTTTACAACCGACCTGCCGGTTTCTATTGCCCTCAGCCGGGCGATAGCGGCCTGCTGATATGTCTCGTCTGAGTACCCAAAGTCCGCATTGTTGGTCTGAGAGAGAATCACCTGGGCTCCGGAGGTGGTGAGCTCCCTCAAAATCGAGTCCTCGGCTATCTCGAAGCAGATAAGTGTCCCGGCAACAAAGTCATCGATCTCGTAGATTCCGTCGCGAATCCCAAAGCTGTAGCCCTTCGGAATCATGTCCACAAGATCGGGGGCAAACATTCTCCAGAACTCCCGGTCGGGTGCATACTCTGCAAACGGCACCGGCTGCTTCTTGTCGTAGTAGTCAACCGGACCAACCCCAGGAAGCCAGAGCAGGGTGGAGTTGAAAGACTCGTCTCCTCTGACAGTTAGAGTTCCAAAAACAAAAGGCGCGTCGACAGCTGCCGCCACCTCATCAATCTTGGCTCTCGCCGTCTGAGACCTCAGCGGGTCGATGTCGGAAGCATTTTCGGGCCAGACCAAAAGGTCAATCTCGTCTGCCAGTTCAGAGTCGAAGACCAACTGGGTCGCATCGATGTGGTTTTGCAAAATGGTTCCCTTGTCAACATTCGAGAACAATCCGGCGTTGGCATTACCCTGAACGGCAGCAATCACCTTCTCCCCCGCCTGTTCAGTGGTGAGACCCAAGGGGGTAATCACTGGAATCAGCATGGTTGCAAGGGCAGTTGCTATAAATGCTCGCTTCGGAAGTTTGCGGTCCGAGAAGTGCTTCACAAATAGCGCTAGCAACGCTCCAAGAAGCGCCATCACGAAGCTCAAAAGCGATAGCCCTCCCCACCAAACCCAGTTAGCGAAGATGCTTTCTGCTTGGGTCATCGCAAGCTTTGACCAGGGGAAACCGCCGTAGGGGAAGTTGTTGGCTGCAAACTCTCTGAGCGTCCAAACCCCGGCCGCCACAAAAGCAAAGGCAAAAACCTTTATTCCCTTAGGTCTGTAGCGCTGGTAGAGCCAGGAGGTCAGCGCAGTACCAAGGCCAAAATAGAGAGCCATCAGAGTGCTTAGAGCGAGTAGCGGCACCGGACCCAAATACAGCGAGATCCACTCGATGTGGGAGATATAAAAAGCCTGTCCGGCAATAAATCCAATTAGAAAGGACTTCCAGAAACCAACCCCGAGGGTTGCAAGAAGCACCAAAGCTGGAATCAGAGGTGTGAGAACCCAAATACTCTCGGTTGGAAATGTATAGAGCGCAACCAAGCCACCGAGGGCAGCTAGGGGCAGTCGCCACAACATCTCGCGCATGTGAACAGCCTAATTTCTATAGGTAGTAGCTGTAGGCGACTATGCCACGCTTAACAAGGTCAATTGCTCGGTAGCTAGTCTCGGCGAGCTCAGGATCTGCGGACTGCGAAAGCTGATCCAACAGGTCAATGATCTGCTTACTCCAGCGAATGAAGTCGCCTGCGAGCAATCCAGCAAGTTTGAGTGCGTCATCAAGTCTGCTTCCTGTTGCCCAGCGATAGATCGCCCAGGTAAGTCCTAGGTCTAGAGGCTGCTCCTTTTTCAGACGATGACGCTCTTGAAGTTCTAGGAGGTCCTCCTGAATACGCTCGGTTCTCTCAAGCGCATCGCGGAAGTTCCCCTTTGGCAGCTTCGGCTCGAACTCCCCCTCGTCTGAGCGTCCCTCATAGACAAGCGACGCAGCCATGGCAGCCATCGCCGCAGGATCGAGGTCTTTCCAGGCTCCGTGGTTGATGCACTCGGCAATGAGCAAGTCTCTTTCGCCATAGATCTTGGAGAGTCTCGCACCAGAGTCAGTTACCTCGTACTCTCCCTTTTCTTCGCGGAGGTAGTCAAGGTCCGCCAATAGGTCGCAGATACGGTCGAATACCTTCGCGACCTGACCTGTTTTTTGGTCCATGTCTCTAAGCGATGCATCCACCTCGCGCTTGAGTTTGAAGTAGCGCTCTCCCCACCTTGCATGAACCTCTCGATCGGAGCACTGATGGCAAGGGTGCCCGCGGAGCTCCTTACGTAATCTGCCTAACTGAGATTCAATGGTGCGCATCTGCTTGGTCTGGCGAATATCGTTGCCGACTCGCACCCTTATTCGAGCGCTCTCGCGCTCTAGGTCTGAGATCTCTCTTCGAATGCGCGCGTACTCTTTGAAGTCCCCCAGGTGGCAGCTCAGGGCGTCCTCGTAGCCTTTTAGAGATTCCTGTTTGTCTTTGATTACCTGCGCCACTCCAACAACTGACCTATCGGCTTGGAATTGGGCAAACGAGCGCTCCAGAACTTCGCGGGCACGATCCTTTCCAAATGCCGCAATCAGGTTTACCGCCATGTTGTAGGTAGGGCGGAAGGAGCTGTTGAGCGGGTAGGTCCGCTTGGATGCGAGGCCCGCAACGATATTTGGGTCCAGCTGCGCTCCCCAGACCACCACCGAGTGACCCTCGGTGTCGATGCCCCTGCGGCCTGCACGGCCGGTGAGCTGGGTGTACTCCCCCGCTGTGATATTTACCCTGGACTCGCCGTTGTACTTGTCCAGCCGCTCGAGTACGACGGTTCTTGCGGGCATGTTGATGCCGAGAGCAAGAGTCTCGGTGGCGAACACCACTCTCACAAGCTTCCTTAGAAATAGCTCTTCAACAACTTCCTTGAACGCCGGGAGCATGCCCGCGTGATGTGAAGCAAAGCCCCTCTCCAATGACTCCAGCCACTCAAAGTATCCGAGGGTGTCTAGATCCTCGTCCGAAATTGAAGAGCAACGTGCTTCAACAAGTGACCTGATCTCTTGCTGCTCTTCTTTGGATGTAAGCCGAATACCCGCTCGTCTGCAATTGATTACGGCCTGATCGCAGCCCGCACGGGAAAAGATGAAAAAGATGGCAGGGAGCAGCTGAAGATCCTCGAGCTTGTCGACGATTTCTGGTTTGTCGAGACGGGGAAAGTTCCTTTGATTCGGGTTAGCGCGGTTATCGCCCCGGCCCTTGCCATACTTCCCCCGACTTCGAATTGGTGAGCGAGAGCGGGCTTGGTGCTTTTGAGTCAGCTCTGGGTTTACTCGCAGCTGGCCGCTGCCGCTTTCGAAGAGTTCGAGCAGTTCGTCACCGAATAGGACGTGCTGGTGAAGCGGCACTGGCCGGTGCTCGGAGACGATTATCTCGGTGTTACCCCTCACCTCAGCAAGCCAGGCACCAAACTCTTCAGCATTAGAGACTGTGGCCGAGAGGGACACTACCTTTACGTATTTCGGAAGGTGGAGAATCACCTCTTCCCAGACCGCTCCCCTGAACCTGTCCGCGAGGTAGTGAACCTCATCCATCACTACAAAACCAAGGTCCTTTAGAGTCGTTGAGGTGGCATAGATCATGTTTCTGAGCACCTCGGTGGTCATGACAACGATCTGGGCTTCGGAGTTGTTGTTGTTGTCCCCTGTTAGGAGCCCAACCCGCTCCTTGCCGTATCTCTTTACAAGCTCTGCAAACTTTTGATTACTGAGAGCTTTTATAGGTGTGGTGTAGAAGACTTTTTGACCAGAGGCAAGCGCCAGGTGAATGGCGAACTCACCCACAATGGTTTTACCTGCACCGGTCGGCGCAGCCACCAAAACACCATGGCCGCTTTCCAGTGAGCGGCAAGCTTGCTCCTGGAATTCGTCTAGTGGAAAGGCAAGTTCGGCGCAGAAGAGCTCAAACTCGGGGAA
Source organism: Aquiluna sp. (assembly GCA_040262185.1). Taxonomy (GTDB): domain Bacteria; phylum Actinomycetota; class Actinomycetes; order Actinomycetales; family Microbacteriaceae; genus Aquiluna. Next base: position 4,510 of record JBDQMQ010000014.1, read on the forward strand.
CTTGGCCTTACTCTTTGCCTTTTTGTAGCGCTCTGCCGGGCTCGGCTCAGTCGAGCTCGAGGTCATCGGCGCCCACCAACTTAGCTAGTTTGCGTTCCCTGCGCTTATCGTTGGCCATCGCAATTCCAATTGCCGAGAAATACAGAGCGCTCAGCGGAGCCATAAGCAGGAACATTGTCATTGGTTCGGCAGTTGGGGTGGCGAGTGCTGACACCACGGCAATAATGAACAGTGCAAGGCGCCATGACTTCAGGATTCCCCGACCGGTAGCAAGGCCTGCAAAGTTTAGAAGCACCAGAACCACAGGCATAACAAACGCGATGCCAAAAATTAGCAGAATGCGGATCGCGAAAAGGATGTACTCGCTGGCATTAATGACGTTAGAGCTTCCCTCAGGGGTAAATCCAATTAGGACAACGACAAAACCTGGCAGCGAAGTCCAGGCAAGGGCCGTTCCCGCCAAAAACAGCGGCACCGCTGCGACCGTGAAACCAGTGGCGTAGCGCTTTTCCTTTTGCTTGAGCCCAGGAGCGATAAAGGCCCAGAAGTTCCAGAGCCAAACCGGTGAGGTGAGAATCACGCCGAGGAAGATTGAGATTTGAATTCTGAGGTCAAATGCGGAAACCACGGTGCCGAAGTTGACGATGGCCTCAATGCCCCGCCGTTCTGTTACATCAAGAAGGGGTTGCTGGAGAATCTTGAAAACTGGATCGAAGAGAAACCAGCCACCTACTGAGCCAGCCAGAATAAAACCTGCCGACCATGAAAGACGCTTTCTCAGCTCCCTGAGGTGGGAGCCAAGACTCATTCGGCGCTCTTTGTCTTTGCGCCGGGCCATTAGTCTTGCTTCTTCTCGCTCTCGCTGGCCTCTTTGGCGACGTCAGTCGGCTCGCCGTTTTTGTCGATTTCCTTTTTGAAGATGCGCATCGACTGAGCCGCGCTCTTTGCTAGAGCTGGAAGCTTCGGCGCTCCCCAAAGCAACAGGACGATTGCGAGAATGATGATCCATTCCCAGCCTTGAAGTCTCATGCCTACCTCTTATCTATTTCGATATCTCGAATCCGCTGCACCAGTCTACGCTGTCGGGCCTCGGCTTTTCGTGCTCTTGCACGTTTGAAAGCTTGTCTTTCTGAAATAACTCTAACTAGGTCCGAGCGGTTGGTTGGCGCCGCGGGGACTGGATCGTTAGTTTCGGCCGCAGCGATATCGGTGATTAGCGACTTGGCCTTGGCTAGCTGGACTTTGAGGGCCTGAATAGCCAAGAAGATGCGGTAGCCGCTGAGCCCGAGCGCGTATAGACCGCCGAGTGCGGCGACCCAGATTGCGATTGTGGTTAGGTCCATTAGTCCTCGTCACCCGGAGCGCTGGCGCCCGCAAGCGCTCGCCGCGCAAAGTTTCTTACCGCTGACCTGGCACTCTCTGGGGAAATCACCTTCACCATGCCACCATACTTTGCCACATGCCTTCCCAGGGCTGCCAAGTTCCCGACCCGTATCGAACCCTGCAATTGGTCGCCAGTTCGTTTTGTATTGCCCGCCACCGGGAAGTTCCAGAAGATCTCCGCCGCTTCGGCGCTTGCCGTGATCTGAACAATTTGCTCCTGGGTGACCTCGCCAAAGACCTCCTCGGGAATTGGAAGGGCCTTGGTGGTAGCAGCAATAGCACTGGCGGTGATGCTGAGACTCTGAATTCGGTCGAGTCTGAAGGCCCTCAGCTCATCGCTTGTCCTGCAGAAACCGCGCAGGTAGTGGCGACGGCCGATGAAGTCGATTCGAAGCGGGTCTATGGTTCGCGAGGACTTTGCTCCGGTTTGATTTATGTATTCGCACTCAATAGCCAGGTCCTTGCTCATTGCCTCCTGCAGGGTCTCAATCTGCTCGGTTAGGCGCGAGGAGATGTGGGAGGTGGCCGAGGCCGGAGAGCTCTCACTGATTAGCGCCCTTAGGGCCTGCAGGTCAGCATCGGCTTTGAACTGTGGAATTGCAGCAAGGTAATCCAGGCCAATTGCAATGGAGCTCAGCTGCCTCCTTGAAAGAGAAGGTGGCTCGCTCAGCGAAGACATGCCCTGCGAGAGAGAGACGTAGCCTTCGGCAAGCTCATCCACATCAACATAGAAGTGGGTCTCGTAGTTCTTGACGTCCTCACTGTTGGCAACCGCCATGACGGCCTTGTTGATGGCAGCCTCACTGACCTCAAAAAGCTCTGCGAGGTCGCTGACCCTCTGGTCACCATCGCGAAGCACAGTTCCGACAATTGACAGCGACAGATTAAAAAGCTCAACCCCATCAAGTTCCTGCTTAGGCATGAGAAGCAATCACCGCCTCAAATCCCGCTCTAATTCGATCGGCCAATGACTTTGGCTCTATTACCTTTAGGTCGGCTCCAAATTCCATCAGGTCTTCGGCCATCAGGGCCTCATCCATGAAATTGAGCTCCAGCTGCTCGCTTTCTGCACCGAAGTGCCACCAGGCCTCGCTATCGGGAACAATCTCTATGACCGCAACTTTGGATGCGGCAAAGGCAACTAGGTCTTGCTCCGCCTGGGTAATAAGAGCATCGCCGGGAGGAACGAATCCAGCTTCGGTGTCTTTTACCTTGCTAACAATCCTGCGGAGCAAGTAGTTCTTGACCGCCTTTCTCTCCCGGGCAAGCAAGACCCACTCCCCCTCAATCAGTCGCAATTTGAGCGGGTCCACCTCTCGAACAGACTGACTGCCATCGCTCTTGCGGTATTCGAAGACAACCGTGGTCGTGGCGCTGATGGCGTCAGCTAACGGGCCAAAAGATTCGTGCTTTGCGACAAGGCGGGGTGAGATGTGCTGCAGCTGCCTGTCTATCTCAACCATGCCCCGAGACTTCAGTCGGGTTAGCCCACTGCGAGCCGCGCTTCCAAAGATTTGCGTGTTCCATGATCTGGCGGCAAGTTCCACCAGGCCCAGCTGCTTGGGGTTGAGCTCAAATTCTGCGGGCCAGACGAAGGCTCCACGGCTGATGAGATACCGGGCGTTCTCACCTTCTTCGAAGGCGTCGTTGTTCTTTACCTCTAGCTGCACGCCCACGTTGCGAAGAGCCTTCTTGTCCCTGTCAAACATCTTCTCGAGAGCATCGCCACCACTTGATTCGCGATAGGCAGGCACAGCATCAAAGAGATCTTGCTTACTAAGCCCTATTACGGGCGAGGCTAAGAGGCAGCAGGTCAGGGTAAAGAGGCGCTCAGCTGGAGATTGCTTTGCCACCTTGCCCCCTAGGTCTTTTGGCTAGTCCTTGCCCAAAACGTCAATTACGAATATCAGGGTAGAACCTGGTGGTATTGAGCCCTGCGCTGAATCGCCGTAGCCGAGATCTGGTGGAATCACGGCAATCACTTGCGACCCGACTTTGACCCCCTCTAGGGCTTGGACAAAGCCCTCAATCAAAGAGTTCGAAGAGACGGTAAAGCTGGCCGGTGAGATGCGATCCCAAGAGTTGTCGAACTGTTCGCCCTCCCAGGTCCAACCTGCGTAGTGAACCACAACCTGGTCGCCAATCTCGACTGGTTCTCCAGTTCCCTCAATCAAAACTGTCTTGCGGAACTCGCTCGGCGCGTCCTCGGCAGGCACCTGAATACCTGGCTGACCCTGCGGTGCGAGGATTACGGTGGGCATTCCGGCCTCTGCTGACCTAGCGTCACCAACGGCCCGAGGCAGGAACGCATCCAGCACGTCGAAGACGAAGATGATGCCATCAGTTGCATCTATGCCAAGCGCTGGGATGCCTGCTGAGTCGTGTGCAGCCTGTGGATCAAGCAGAACCGCAACCCTGGAGCCAACCTGAACTCCGGTAAGCGCCTTGCAGAAGTCCGGGCTATTTCCCTGGACTAGGTCTTGAAAAATATAGTTGTCGGTGGTGAAGTCGCTTGCCTGGAACTGCTCACCAGTTGCGGCATTGAAGCCCGCGTAGTGAAGCGAGACTCGCTGTCCACCCACGATTGCGCCACCAGAGCCCTCAATGATTACCTTGGTCTCGACTCCGGTTCCCGTCAGTGGATAGGGGAAACTAACCTCTGGCTGCTGGCCCAGCTCTCCGGCTGCGGAAATTAGGTCAGCAGCATCACCAGTCGAGTACGTCTCGCAGTAGTTGTCGAGCTTGGTGGACATCTGCGCATAGCCCTCGGGCTCAGTGTCTGCTGCTGCGCATCCAGCGATCAGCAACACGGGCGCAATAAGTGCCAGAAGTTTTTTCAATGGGTTCCCTTCGATTTCCTAATTCTTCCGCTTATCGGTCTCGGATGTGACCTTTCTCACGGTCTTTCTCAGCTTTTTCTCACCTATAGGCCTGACCCCCATTGCTTCGGGAAGCCAAGAGTCCATATCGGCATCGGAGAATTCCGCCTTGTTGACCCTTCTGGTTCTGAAGTCCGGAAGGGTGGTGTCATCAGCTAGTCGTCTTGCAGTCATCAAAAATCCGGTGTGGCCAATCATGCGGTGCTCTGGCCTCACGGCAAGACCCTCAAGGTGCCAAGGTCGAACCGTGGTTTCAAATGCGCTTGGGTCAGTAAACCCACCTAGGGACTTGATCTCCTCCACGGTCCTGCTCAGCTGTGTGACCGTGGCAACGTAGACCACAAGTAGCCCTCCCGGCCTTAGTGCAGCGTGGACCGCACCAACGCATTCCCAAGGAGCCAGCATGTCCAGGATTGCTCGATCCGCACTCTTGGCTTCAATAGCCAGCGGCAGCTCGTCCTGGAGCTTGCCAATTCTCACGGTCCAGTTCTTCGGTTCCCCGTCAAGGAAGTTGGCGACATTTGCCTTTGCAATCTGGGCAAACTCCTCGCGTACCTCAAAGGAGTGAAGGTGGCCTTTATCTCCGATTGCCCTCAGGAGGTATGCGGATAGTGCTCCTGAGCCAACACCAGCCTCGATGACTGAAGCACCGGGGAAAACGTCTCCTTCAACAATGATTTGCGCAGCATCCTTTGGGTAGATGATCTGGGCACCTCTCGGCATCGAAAGGACATAGTCCGAGAGCAGCGGCTTTAGCACCAGGTACTTGTCGCCGTTGCGGTTTTCGATTACCGAACCGGAGGGAATGCCAATTATCTGATCGTGGTGAATGTCGCCCTTGTGGGTGCCAAGCTTGCCCCCGACCTCGAGCACGATGGTGTTCATCTTGCCCTTGGGGCCGGTTAGCTGGGCTCTATCCCCTGGCTTGAATATCTCACTCATGAATTCTCAGTTCGTAAAGGTTTGTGGCGGAGAGTCCAACCAGTGTGTCAATGATTCGTCTGTCGTCGCCACCGGGTAACTCAACCAAGTTCCGCACGCCAATTGCGTGAGTTCCGGCAGCAGCTGCGCTGTTCAGACCGGTTACCGAATCCTCAAAGGCGATGCATTCGCTGGGCGCTACTTCCAGTTTCGCAGCCGCAGTCAGATAGGGCTCTGGATGCGGCTTGCCATATCGAACGTCGTCTCCGGCAATCACAACGTCAAAGGCCGCGAAGGGAATCGATTCGGCAACCGCCAGCGCCATTCTGCGCATCGACATCGTTACCAGAGCGGTCTTGATGCCGGCCTGCTTCAGTTCAAGAAGTAACTCAAGAGCCCCCGGACGCCAGGGCAATACCTGCCTCAGCTGCTCAATAACCTCGTCGGTGAGGTGGTCGATGATCTCTTGGACACTTTTGTCCTCGATGCCAAACTTTCGCTTAATCAGGTCAGAGGAGTCATAAAGCGATGAGCCAATGACACCTTTCTCGTCTTCGTCCGTCCAGACCGCCCCGTACTGGTTCGCCAGCCGGTTTTGGCTAATTGACCAGTAGTGCTCGGAGTCGACCAGGGTCCCGTCCATATCCCAGAGCACGGCGAGGGGGAAAGCGTTTTTTGACATTGCGGCAAGTCTAGTTTGCGGTGTGAATTAGAGTTTTCACCTGGAACAAAGGAGCTAGATGCTTTCCGGTCGAATTCTAGTTGTGGCATTTGAGGGTTGGAACGACGCCACCGAGGCCGCCTCGGGTGCCGTCAAGGCCATCGCCGAGCAGATTCAGGCCATGACTATCGATGCCGTGGATCCAGAGGACTACTACGACTTCCAGTTTTCCCGTCCGATGCTCGAACTGGATGAGGACGGAAACCGCACCCTCAGCTGGCCAGGCACCGAGCTAATGCAAGCCTCAAAAGAGCAGATCGCAAAGATTCCAGCGCTTGATGATCTGTATTTGCTCATTGGCACCGAACCCTCCAGGCGTTGGCTGAGCTTCGCCGGTGAGGTGCTCGAGATGGTCCAGGACCGAGAGATCGACTATGTGATCATGCTGGGTGCAATGCTGGCTGATGTGCCGCACACCAGACCGATGCAAGTCTTTCGCTCCTCCCAGAACCCGGTGCTCAGAGAACTTTTTGATCTCGAGCCATCTCGATACGAGGGACCCGTGGGAATCCTGACGGTTCTGTCTCAGGCCTTTGAGGCGGAGGGTATCCCCGTGCTTTCACTTTGGGGTTCGGTTCCTCACTACGTCCACAACACCTCTAACCCGAAGGCCGCAATCAGCTTTTTATCCGAGCTGACCTCAGTCACACCCTTTGCCTTTGACTCCGACACCCTTACCGAACTTGCTTTCGAGTGGGAGCGCTCAATCGACGAGATGGCGGAGTCAGACGAGGAGATGGCCGCCTACGTCACCCAGTTGGAGACCAGTCGCGATGAACTTGATTCACAGCGGGCATCTGGCGATGCCTTGGCCAAAGAATTTGAGCGCTACCTCAGGCAGCGTCCAGACTCCACAGGAGACCAGGGCTAGATAGCACCAACTGCAAGGCCAATTAGTAGCAACGACCCCACCATCACACGCCAAAGCACAAATGGCAAAAATGAACCCCGCTCTAGGTAGCGAAGTAGCCAGGCGATAACCGCATAGCCAGAAACAAAGCTCACAATCGTGGCAGTTACGGTTGCCAACAGCAGATCCGGAGGAAGATCTCCAAACGAGCTCACAAACTGCAGCGTGCCAGCTGCCAGAACCGCAGGAATTGCAAGCAGGAAGCTGTAGCGGGCAGCAGCCTCTCTGGTGAATCCCAAAAGCAACCCGACGGTAATCGATCCACCCGACCTTGAGACCCCGGGAATCAGTGCAAGCGCCTGGCCAAGACCAAAGGCAATACCCGAACCAACACCTAGCTCGCCAATCGCCCTGCGCTTTTTACCCATGAAGTCAGCTAGTCCCAGAAGGAGCCCAAAGACGATCAGGGTCACTCCGATAACCCAAAGTTGCCGAACATCGTTCTCCACCTGCTCCCTAAAGACGAGCCCTAAAACCGCAATCGGCAGCGTTCCCACGATTATCAACCAGCCCATGCGAGCCTCTCCTGGCTGCTTGGACCACGACTGAAACCCGGAGCTAAACCACGCGGAAACAATTGAAACGATGGTCTTGAAGAAGTAGCTGATCACGGCCAACTCGGTGCCAATCTGAATTGTCGCGATAAAGGCGGTCAACTGCGGTTTGCTGAGCTCACTTAGACCCATCAGCTCCTGCGCGATTTGAACGTGGGCCGAGGAAGATATCGGAAGAAATTCTGTGAGGCCCTGAATTAGTCCCAGCAGTACAGCTTCAACGAAACTCACTGCTCTTCGGCCTGCTCGAAAGGCAGATACTCCCCGAAGGTCTGCTGCAGGGCCTCTTCATAGCCGAGGAATGCCTCTTCAAGCTGATCGTAGGCAAGGTTGAGCGCCTCGTCGTTTC
>JBDQMQ010000015.1:0-11736 GCA_040262185.1 Aquiluna sp.
CTCCGGGACACCAAACGCCATGGCTGCGATGGCACTCGCCCCGCCGATTGAATAAACCTCGTCAACGCCAAGCAGGGCACAGGTCGCTAACACGATATTTGAGGGAAGGCCATCGTTATCTTTTTGAGCGGGAGATGCGACAGCGATTCTTGGAACTCCAGCAGCTTGCGCCGGGACGACGTTCATGACTGTGCTGGAGGGGTAAACGGCCTTACCGCCTGGCACATAGAGCCCAACCGAATCCACCGGCACAAATCTCGTCTCCACCGCTCCCCCGACGCTCACCTCAAGAGAAACGGCCCTAGGAAGAGTTGCCTGGGAAACCTTCCGCACCCTGGCAATTGATTCCGTAATTGCCGCTCTGAGCTCATCGGGAAGGCTCGCCTCGCTGGCCTTGATGGCATCACTGGGTACCCGAAATGAATTTGGCACCACCCCGTCGAATTCCTGAGCGTGACGGGCAAGAGCTGTAATACCCTCTGTTTGAAACTCTGAAATGAGCTTTTGGACGCTCGGGGTAACAGAATCGATGGAAACTGCAGCCCTGGGAATCAATTCACGGACCCGCTGGGCTGTAATTTCGCCATCCCAGACAAATGATCGCATCGCAGAAAACCTCTTGGCCGTTAGAAGATGCCCTAACCTTATCTAAGAAATGACAAATAACTCTCCAGCCTTTGACCTCTCCGGCTCCGATGCTCTAAGGGCAGCCTTTAGAAACCACGCCTCTGGAATCTCTGTAATCACGGCCCTAGACCTCGATGGAAATCCGATTGGCTTCACCGCTTCGAGTGCAACCTCACTAGGCTCCAACCCGCCCCTGGTCTCACTAAACGTCGCCCAGGGCTCTTCCAGCTACCCACACCTGCTGCCTGGTCGCTTTGTCGCCCTTCACACCCTAGACAGCGAATCCCTGCACCTTGCCCAACGCTTTGCGGGAGATAAGGCGGGAAGGTTCGTCGGCGATGAGATCGATGGCCCCGAGAAGCTTCCAATCATCCCCCAGGCATCATCGGTGCTGATCGGGAAGATCCGGGAAAAATACGAGATTGAGAGTAATGCTGTCGTAATTATCGATGCGCTAACAGCTTCAGTTATGCGCACCCCTGAGGAGCCACTGGTCTACTTCCAGAGGGCCTATCACGCCATAGGCAACAAACTGGCCGATAACGACTAGCTGACCGCCTCTGGGCCCAGCAGGGCCTTCAGCTCACCAAACAGGTCATGCCCAACGGCAACGCGTTGTGGGAGCATAAAGTGACTGGTTTGGCCATTTGAAACCAGCTTTACCTGAACCTCTACCGGACCCGGGTGGGCCTCAAGGATCTCGGCCAGCTGCGTGAGGCGCTCTCTAGTGGCGCTGGCATCAGTCAGGTGAAGTTGCAGCACTCCCCCAAGCTCACGACCTGACTCAAGCTTCTCTATCGAAAAACCCTGCAGAGTGACCCCGTCATCCCGCCTAGAGACTCTTCCTCGGATAGTTACCGTGCTGTCGGGCACGAGGCTGTCGCGATGCTGGAGGTATGTCTTGCCCATAAACATCACCGGTATTTCACCAGAGAAGTCTTCGAGGGTCAGCTGGGCGTATTGATTTCCAGAGGAGCGGGCAATCTTGTGTTGGACCTGGGTTATCAGCCCTGCCACCGTTACCGTCTCGCCATCGGCGATCTCGCTGTCCCGAAGTGCCGCACTACCCATGTCTGAATACCGCATGAGCTCGGCCTCCATACCCGCAAGGGGATGATCGGAGACATAAAGCCCCAGCATCTCCCGCTCGTTTGCGAGCAAATCCCTCTTGGTCCACTCGGGAAGCTTTGGAATCTCGATGGTTGCGGGGTCCTCTTCCATCAGGCCACCAAAGAGGTCCACCTGACCACTGGCAGCCTGACGCTTTAGCATTGCTGAAGTCTCAATGGCCTCCTCGTGAATTGCAATGAGCGAACGTCTGGTGTGGCCGAGGGAGTCAAAGGCTCCGGCCTTAATCAGCGACTCGACTACCCGCTTCGTGCTGGCCTGCGCGCTGACCCTGGTCAGGAAGTCCTGGAATGAGCTAAAGCGCTCCTGCTCCCTTGCCTCGATGATGCTCTCTACAACGTTCTTGCCTACGTTTCGCACCGCCCCTAGACCAAACCGGATGTCGTCCCCGACCGCCGCAAAGGTTCCGATCGACTCGTTGACATCCGGAGGCAGAACCTGAATCCCCATCTTCCGACACTCGTTTAGATAGACGCCAAGCTTGTCCTTAGAGTCGCCAACGCTTGTAAGCAGAGCCGCCATGAACTCTGCCGGGTAGTTGGCCTTGAGGTAGGCGGTCCAGTAACTCAAGACTCCATAGCCCGCTGAGTGAGCCTTGTTGAAGGCATAGTCAGCAAAAGGTAGCAGCGTGTCCCAAAGCGCCTTAACCGCAGGGGCAGAATATCCGTTTTTCTTCATTCCCTCCGAGAAGAGCTCGAACTGCTTTGCTAGCTCCTCCGGTTTCTTCTTTCCCATCGCTCTTCTAAGCAGGTCCGCTTGTCCCAGGGTGTAGCCGGCTACCTTCTGCGCCGCAGCCATTACCTGCTCCTGATAGACAATCAGGCCATAGGTCGGATCAAGAATCTCACTCAGCGGCTCTAGGAGCTCTGGGTGAACTCCTTCTGATTGCTGCTGGCCATTTTTTCGCTGCGCGTAGTTTGTGTGGGAGTTCATTCCCATAGGCCCCGGCCGGTAGAGGGCGATAACAGCGGAGATGTGTTCAAACTCGGATGGCTTGAGCATTCTCAGCAGCGAGCGCATGTTCGTGCCATCCAGCTGGAACACACCTAAGGTGTCTCCCCGTGAGAGAAGCTGGTAGGCCTTTTCGTCCTGGTCTAAGTCAAGCTCCTCAAGAACTACCTTCTCACCTCTGTTCAGCTCAATATTTGCAAGAGTGTCATCGATAACGGTGAGGTTTCTAAGCCCCAAGAAGTCCATCTTTAGAAGCCCGAGCTCTTCACACGGAGGCTGATCAAACTGGGTGATTATGGCCCCGTCCTCTTCGCGCTTCATGATGGGAATGACATCCATCAGGGGCTTGGCAGACATGATGACACCGGCTGCGTGAACTCCCCACTGCCGCTTCAGCGACTCGAGTCCCTGGGCAAGCTCAAAGACCTGCTTGCTGTCCTCATCGTTTTCAATAAGTTCCCTGAACTCCGCAGCCTCTGGGTAGCGCTCAGAGTGTTTGTTGGTGACATCGTCAAGACTCACATCGCGCCCAAGAACCATAGGAGGCATGGCCTTGGTGAGCTTCTCCCCCACCGAGTAGGGCTTCGCCAGCACTCGAGCTGCGTCTTTGAGGGCCTGCTTCGCCTTGATCGTTCCAAAGGTGACAATTTGAGCAACCCGGTCGGCACCATATTTCTCGGTGACATAGCGAATTACCTCGGGGCGTCTGCGATCATCGAAATCAACATCGATATCCGGCATCGAAAGACGCTCCGGATTCAAAAAACGCTCGAAGATTAGGTCGTGAGCCAGCGGGTCTAGCTCTGTGATGCCCATGGCATAGGAAACGATTGATCCTGCGGCAGAGCCTCGTCCAGGACCGACCCTAATTCCCTGCTCCCTGGCCCAGCGGATAAAGTCCGATACCACGAGGAAGTAGCCGGGGAAGCCCATCTTGACGATGACCTCGATCTCGTAGGCGGCCTGCTCGCGATGGCGGTCGGAAAACCCGTCTGGATAACGGCGCTCCATACCGTGCCAAACCTCTTTTTCGAACCACGCGGCCTCTGTGCCGCCCTCTGGAACCGGAAAGCGCGGCATCAGGTCCTGCTTTTCAAAGTTGACCTCGCAGCGCTCGGCTATCAACAGTGTGTTGTCTGCAGCCTCTGGGATCTCCGAGAAGAGACTTCGCATCTCACTGGCGCTCTTGAGATAAAACTCCTGAGACTCAAACTTGAATCGCTTTGGATCATCGAGGTTGGTACCCGTCTGCACACAGAGCAGGGCCTCGTGGGCGACCGAGTCCTCCTTGTGCACATAGTGGAGGTCGTTGGTGCCCACAAGCGGCAGGCCTAGGTCCTTTGCAAGTCTCAAAAGGTCATCGCGGACCCTCTTCTCAATCTCAAGAGCGTGGTCCATCACCTCAACGAAGTAATTCTCTTTGCCAAAAATGTCTCGGAACTCGGCCGCTGTCTTGAGCGCCTCGTCGTACTGACCGAGACGAAGCCTCGTTTGAACCTCACCACCTGGGCAACCGGTGGTCCCAATCAGGCCCTTGCCATATTGGCTCAAAAGCTCTCTGTCAATCCTGGGCTTGAAGTAATAACCGGAAAGGTAGGCCTCCGAGCTGAGCTTGAACAGGTTGTTCATAGATGCGTTATCGGTAGCCCACATGGTCAGATGGCTAAAGGCTCCTCCGCCAGAAACATCGTCATCGCCACCATCAGCCCAGCGCACCTTGGTCTTTTCAAGTCTTGAGCCTGGGGCCAAATATGCCTCCATGCCGATGATTGGCTTGATACCGGCCGCCGTAGCCTGCTTCCAGAACTCATAGGCACCATGAGTATTGCCATGGTCAGTCATGGCGATTGCGGGCATGCCCAGTTCGCTTGCTTTTTCGACTAGAGGCTTGATCCGAGCAGCACCATCAAGCATCGAGAACTCGGTGTGGTTGTGCAGGTGGACGAAAGACTTATCTGCCACCAAAGCACCTCCTACTTGCAGGTGACAATGCTAAAGCCGAAATTCGACATCCCGAAGCCTTCCTAGGGCGATTTCCAAATCGCTCGGGTAATCGGAGGTAAATTCCACCCACTCGCCACTGATTGGGTGGGAAAAGCCGAGCTTTACGGCATGCAGCCATTGGCGATCAAGGTCCAGCCTTGCAGCAAGTTTTGGGTCTGAACCGTAGAGCGGGTCACCGACCAGTGGGTGCCTGAAGTGAGAGAAGTGAACCCTAATCTGATGAGTGCGGCCCGTCTCCAAACCAACCTCAACCAAAGCTGCTGAGGGGAGCATTTCCCTAACCTGGTAGTGGGTAACCGCAGGCTTCCCAGTCTGGGAAATAGTGAACTTGTAGTCGTGCTTTTGGGAACGAGCGATTGGGGTGTCGATCGTTCCAGATGCCGGGTCTGGATGCCCTTGGACAAGCGCGTGATAGGTCTTTTTTGGTGTGCGATCGCGAAACGCCTGCTTCAAAACCGAATAGGCACGCTCGCCTTTAGCCAGAACCATCAATCCCGAGGTACCAACATCTAATCGCTGGACAATACCCTGTCGCTCCTGCGCACCAGAGGTTGCAAGCTCAATACCTCTTGAAAGCAGCACTCCCCCAACACTTGGCCCAACAAAGCCTTGGGATGGGTGTGAAACCACTCCCGAAGGCTTGTCCACAACAACTATGTGCTCGTCCTGGAAAACCACCTTCAATTCGGGTACGTCCTCAGCCTCGAGGGTTACCCCGGCGGGCTTCTCTAGCAGTGTCACCTCGAGCACCTCACCCGGACTGAGTCGGTGGCTCTTTCCAAGTGGCCTACCCTCCAGAGTTACCCCGCCGGATTCGATGATCTCTGCCGTTGCGGTGCGGGAGATGCCCAACATCTTTGCGAGGCCTGTATCCAGCCGGTCACCCTCTCTGGCATCGGGCACAGGCAAGAACTTACTTTGCACGCCCGCCACCGATCTCATCGCCCAGCAGGGTTCGGAGTATCGCCAAACTGACTGCAATCACCAAGAAAGTGTCGGCGAGATTAAAAATCGGAAAGTTGAAAGGTATTTGGATGAAGTCAACTACGTGACCGTTGAAAAACTCTGGCTGCTTGAACGCTCGATCAATAAGATTCCCCACTGCACCACCAAGGGCCATACCGCCAATTAGTGCCCAGGTCATTGTCTTGATGCGCGGGGATAGGACAATCAGGGCGATACTTGCAACAAGAGATATTGTCGTCAGCACCCAAGTCGCACCAACACCCAACGAGAAAGCTGCCGCGTTGTTATAGGCAAGTCGAAACTGGAGCAGTTCGCCAATTACAGGTATGGATCCTTGACCTGCAAGGTTTGCCTCGGCCCAAAACTTGGTGAGCTGGTCTACAGCAACTATTAGCGAGGCTGACACCCCAAAGAGGAGATACCTTGCGGACTTAGTCCGTTTTCTTGTCACTCTTGGGCTCATCGGCCTCTAGGTCGTCAGAATCGAGATCCTCAACTTCGGAAGTAGGGCTTTGAGCCTCAGGGGTCTCTTCATCCTCATCCTCGGCAGCCTCTCCCCCGAGAGCCTCGGGCTCTTGGGAGTAATACTCGTAGGAAATGTCCGCAGCTGCGGCTGGCTCAACGTCCTCCATGAGGTCGCCGTAGGCTTCCTCGCTGAGGATGTTCTCAAGCTGACCCTGGATGTAGTCGCGGAGGTTGGCTCGATACTCGGTCTCAAAGCGCTTGAGATCGGAAATAGCCTCCTCGACTGAGCGCCTATCAAGTTCGAGCTGGTTCAATACCTCTCTTGCCTGAGCCTCGGCATCGCGGACAATTCGTGCCGCCTGGACCTGAGCGTCCTTGATGATCTGGTCACGCTTTACGCGACCCTCCTGAACATGGTCAGCGTGAAGTTTGTGGGCAAGCTCGATGATGCTGCGGGACTGGTCGGTGTCCTCGTCAGCGGTAGGCACTGCTGGGTCACTGGCAACGGGAAATGGTTGAACTTCGACATTGTCACCGGCAGGCAGGGAGCTCTGAGTGCGGAGGGCCTCATTATCGCTGAGCACCTTACGCAGTTCGACAACAATGTCATCTAGGTAGTCATCTACCTCGTCTTGGTCGTAGCCTTCACGAAACTTCGTGACCTGAAAACGCTTCGCGAGGATGTCCTCTGGGGATAACGCCATTGTGCAACCTTCCTAGCAGGCTCTTAAAACCTAACGGCTATGTTATTGCCACCTATAGGGCTCGGGCAAAGCCCTGAAGAATAATCACGGCAAAAAGAACCAGGGTCCACGCTAGGTCCAGTGAGATGCTACCCAACCTCAGTGGTGGGACAAAGCGCCTAACAAAGCGCAGCGGCGGGTCTGTCAGCGTGTAGGCGAAGTCCAAAATCGGAAGCAGAATCCCTTTCGGCTTCCAGCTTCGGTTCACTCCCATCACCAAGTCAGCAATGAATCTTCCGAGCATCGCATAGAAGAAAATCTGCAGTGCCCAATAGAGGACCAGTCCGACAATGCTCATTGCTACTGCATCAAGTCTTCTGGATCGTCCTCATCGGCATCAGCGTCCGTAACCGCAACGTTTTGCGGCGAAAGTAGGAAAACCTTTGGTGTGACGCGCCTGAGGTGCCCCTCAAGGCCCTCTTTCAAACCAATCATGAAGTCGAGCATCCGCTTGGCGTCAGCCTCGCTCATCGAGCCAATATTTACGATTACGGGGACGCCGGAGCGGAAGTGCGCGGCGACTTCCTTGGCATCTGCATAGCTTTCGGGGTCAAGGGTCACAATCTCCGACATATCGGCAGCCCGACGTGGTCTTGGGGCAGTCTGCTTTGGCCTGGGAGCCGACTCGGACTTGCCTTCTGATGACCCGAAGCCGAAGAACGACATTACGGAATTTACTACGCCCATTGCTACTCCTTATTTCCCCTAAAGACTATGTGTTATTTGGCCTGGGGCCTGTAATGGCGCTCCCAACCCGAATGTGTGTCGCGCCCATCTGAATTGCCAATTCAAAGTCTTCACTCATGCCCATGGAGAGCTGCTTGGCCTCGGGGGTAATCTTTTGCAGCTCCTGGCTTGCCTGGAGAGTCTTCTCAAAGTCAACTCGCGGATCAACACCTAATCCAGCCACCGCCATCACGCCGAAAAGCTTGATTCGACCAATTTCCATTACCGACTGTGCAAGCTGTGGCAGGTTAACTGGCTCAACTCCGCCTCTGGCGGGGTCTTCGGTGAGATTGAGCTCGATGAAGCCCTCTATTTCAAGCTCTCTATTTCCAAGCTGCTTCGATAGCTCCTTCACCAGGCTCGAGCGGTCTATGGAGTGTATGCAGGTTGCGTAGTTGAGTACCGTGCGGACCTTATTGCTCTGCAATTGGCCGACAAAGTGCCACTCGGCATCGAGCCTGCCTCCAGCCGCAAGCGCCTCAGCCTTTGGGCCCGCCTCTTGGTCTCGGTTCTCACCAAACTGCCTATGGCCCAGGTCATAAAGCTCAGCAACAACCTCAGCGGAGTGATTCTTGGTGACAACAACCAGCTCTACCTCAGAGACAGACCTGCCAGCGGCAATGCAGCTGGCGGCTATTCGTTCGTTTACTGAGCGATAGCGCTCAGTCAGCTGCATTAGCGGAAGAACTCAGGCAGGTCTAGGTCGTCACCGAAGGCACCGGGTGCAGAAACCTTCTCGCGGCGCTCTTCCTGCGAGGTTGAGACTTCCTCTTCCATGCTTGGGGCATCAATCTCTACCATCTCAGCATCTGCGGAAGCATCATCAATGTGCTCCTCACTACCGAGATAGGCGGGCTCTGCAACCTCTTCAGCTTCGGTTTGACCAATCATGGCGCTTTCATAGCGCTTGTATTTCGGCTGCCCGCCATCAAAGCCCGCAGCGATCACGGTGATTCTCACCTCGTCGCCGAGGGTGTCCTCGATTGTGGCGCCAAAGATGATGTTCGCCTCTGGGTGCACTGCCTCCTGGACCAACCTTGCGGCGTCGTCGATCTCGTGCAGTCCGAGATCCGATGCTCCCTGAACCAGAAGCAGAACGCCGTGAGCGCCCTCGATGGTTGCCTCCAAAAGTGGCGATGACACTGCAATCTCGGCTGCGCGAATCGCGCGGTCCTCGCCCTTGGCAGTTCCAATGCCCATCAGGGCACTTCCGGCACCCTGCATGACACTCTTGACGTCGTTGAAGTCCAGGTTGATAAGACCGGGAACCACAATCAGGTCGCTAATTCCCTGGACACCTGCGCGCAACACGTCATCTGCAGTCATGAAGGCTTCGAGAGCAGAAATCTTCTTATTCGACATCTCCAGAAGACGCTGGTTTGGAACAACGATCAGGGTGTCGACCTCTTCACGAAGTGCCTTGATGCCCTCATCGGCCTGAACTGCTCTGCGCTTACCCTCAAAGTTGAACGGCCGGGTTACAACACCGACCGTTAGGGCTCCGAGGCGCTTCGCGATGCGCGCGACTACCGGTGCACCACCGGTGCCGGTGCCGCCGCCCTCGCCAGCTGTGACGAAGACCATGTCCGCGCCCTTGATGGCAGCCTCAATCTCGCCCTCGTGCTCCTCAGCAGCACGCCTGCCGACCTCAGGGTCGGCTCCGGCTCCCAGTCCCCTGGTGATGTCGCGACCGATGTCAAGCTTGACGTCGGCATCGCTCATCAACAGCGCCTGAGCGTCGGTATTAACCGCAACAAACTCGACGCCGCGTAGGCCGGAATTAATCATTCGGTTCAGTGCGTTAACACCACCGCCGCCGACTCCGACGACCTTGATGACAGCCTGATAGTTAGGTGACTGGGTCACAATTTGCCTCCTGCTATGAACTCTCAAGTTAAGGCTGAGGCTTAACTTTTCCGAGAGTATTCAATTAGCGCCACGAAGTTAGAGGGCGATAGGCCAAGTATTCGCTAGGCACTCGGGCGTGTCGTAAACAACAGATTAACTTGGAAAACGCCTAGTAGTCGCTGTATCTGACCACCGGAGAGTTAGGTGATGAGACATCTATCGTCACCGAATCCTCTACGCCATTTGCTATCAATGCATCAAGGACCTCGGCCTTCAAAAGCGCCTCGTCGTTCGCGCCCCAGATCACGTTGATGTCGCGTTCCTTCAGGGTTAGCTTGCTGGTGAGCTGGGCACTGACCTCCACCGAAAAAACGTTCCTGTAGGTCTCCAGCGGAAGTGAGAGCAGCAGCTCGACAGCGTACTTATAACGTGAATCCTCGGCGGGATCACCTTGGAAAACTAAGAATGGGTGCTCTCCGAGCACCTCGGTAGGTTCGATTTCTACCCCAGCTGCGTCATAGAGCCAGTTTTGACCCTCGCGGAAGAGCACCAAAAGCGGCTGACGCTCGCGAATCTTCACCCGCAGGGTATTTGGCGGCTCGGCAGTGAAGGTAAAGGTCTCGATAAGCGAAATCTCACCTAACAGCGTTGCAAGCTCAGCCGCGGAAACGGTGGTCAGGGGCCTGCCCTCTAGCTCGCTCAGAGCTGAGGTGACTTGGGTAGTTTCTATGCGCTCATTTCCACTCACGCTGATGCGCTCAATTGCAAATAGTGGCGTAAGAAAACTCGCCGCCACCAGAGAACCGAGGGTTAGTGGAGTCACAATCAGGAGTATCCGCGCCCATATGGTGAAGGGACCGGCCCCTGTGCGCTTGGGCCTTTGCTTCTTGAGTCTTTTCTTCTCAGTCTTGAGAAGCTCCCTGTCACTACGCCCCAACTAGCGCTCCAGGGCGTTTAGAAGATCTGGGACCATACGGTTGATATCGCCGCAGCCCATGGTGATTATGAAGTCTCCCGGCTGAGCCAGCGCCGCCGCGGCAGCTGGAACATCATCCCAGTTGGGTACCAGGTGCGTGTTCTGTTGACGCTGGCACTTACTCGTAATTAGCTCCGCGGTGACACCTGGTTCGGGATCTTCGCGAGCGGCATAAATCTCCGTTACAACGGCCTCATCGGAGAGCATGAGGACCTCGGCAAACTCCTTTGAAAAAAGCCTCGTACGGCTAAATAGGTGCGGCTGGAACACCGTTATGAGTCTGCCCTCACCAACCACAGCCCTCGCAGCCTTCAGTGCCGCAGCCACCTCTGTTGGGTGGTGGGCAAAGTCGTCATAGACCTTCACTCCCCGGCGCTCTCCATGAAGCTCAAACCTGCGGACAGTGCCGCCGAAGTGGGCAACTGCATTAGCCGCTTCAGCGAAATCGAAGCCCAAACCTGTAAGCGTCGCCACAGCTCCCGCGGCATTTAGAGCGTTATGGTGCCCAGGGATCCTAAGTCGCAGCGCTACTTGCTGGCCCCCATGATGCAGGTCGAAGCTGACGTGTGGGCCAGAGGCGTCAACGCCTGAAACCCTGAAAACCGCATCTTCAGCCTCACCGAAGCTAAGAACCCGGGGGTGCTTTAGGAGTTTTCTGACTGCCACCGCTCCGGCGTCATCGCTAGAAATCACAACCAGCTTTGAAGCTGCGTCTGCGAACTTTGCAAACTCGGCCTGAAAGGCCTCGAGCGAACCGTAGTGATCGAGGTGGTCGGGGTCAACGTTCGTGATTACCGCAACATGGGTGTCATAGTGCAAAAAAGAACTGTCAGACTCGTCGGCCTCGATCACAAAGTGCTCACCTGAACCAAAACCAGCAGATGAGCCGTACTCCTGAATTACTCCGCCATTTACAAAGCTGGGATCGGCACCTAGTCGATTTAGGCCTGTGACAACCATCCCGGTCGAGGTGGTCTTACCGTGAGCACCTGCGACCGCGATCAACGAGCCCTTTGAGGCAAGGTGAGCCAGCAGTGCTGAGCGGTGCAGCACGGGAATGCCAAGCTCTTGGGCAAGCAGGTATTCGGGGTTCGTGGGCCAAAGCGCACTGGTGACCACTACGGTGTCGGGGTTGTCCAAGTTAGTTGCGTCGTGACCAATTGTGATCTTTGCACCGAGTTCTCTGAGAGCGGCGATGTTGGCGCTCTCCCTGACATCGGAACCGGTAACAGTGTGGCCCATGCCGATTAGCAGTCTTGCAATTCCCGACATTCCAGACCCGCCAATGCCCACGAAATGGAC
>JBDQMQ010000016.1:0-11325 GCA_040262185.1 Aquiluna sp.
GGATGTCGAGAACTCCATCGAGATTCACGCATTCGATGCCTCGAGTGCTGAGATTGAGGCTGGTCTAAACCAGGGCGATCGAGTGGTTGCGCTATTGCAACCTCAGTTTTGGGCCAAAAACGGCAAACTCACAATGCGTGTGCTCAAAATGCACAAAGTTGGCCTTGGTGAGCTTCTCGAAAGAATCGAAAAGCTGCGTCAGCTCCTAATTTCCGAGGGCCTAACAGATCCCGACAGAAAAAAGCCGCTTCCATTCTTGCCAGCAAAGATTGGGTTGATTACCGGTGCAAAATCTGACGCCGAGAAAGACATTTTGCAAAATGCCAAGCTTCGCTGGCCAGAGGTGCAGTTCGAGGTAATCAATACCCTCGTGCAAGGTGACAAGGCTCCCGCAGAAATCATCATGGCAATGCAGCAGCTGGACCAGATGCCAGATGTTGACATCATCATCATCGCTCGCGGGGGTGGCAGCTTCCAGGACCTTTTGCCCTTCAGCGATGAGCGCTTGGTTAGGGCTGCAGCGGCCCTTTCAAAGCCCGTGGTGTCGGCAATCGGCCATGAGAACGACTCTCCCCTGCTTGACCTGGTCGCAGACCTCAGAGCCTCTACGCCGACCGACGCAGCAAAACGGGTAGTTCCAGATGTCGTCGAGGAGCGCAGAGGAATCTCCCAAGCAAGAGAGCGGCTCGCGCTTCGAATTGGCAGTTTTATCGAGAATCAAATGCAGCTGATCGATTCCATCCTCTCGAGGCCAGTGCTTCGAAGTCCCTATGGCTTTGTGGAGCAGCAGGAGGAGCAGTTGGGTCAACTTGCAAGGCGACTTCAAGAAATCTTGGGCTTCAGAGTCGACAGGGCGCGAAGCGAAAACGATCAGCTCAAGGCCCGGGTTCGGTCGCTATCACCGCAACTAACCATGGAGCGCGGCTATGCGGTAATCACCGACGAAGACGGCAAGCCCACAACAACCATCAAAAAGGGACAAAGCTTTCGCATCCAAAGTGCAAAACAGGAAATTTCAGCAACTGCCGACGAGGTTAGAGAGAAGTAATGGCTAAAGAAGAGAAAACCATCAGCTACGAGCAGGCTCGTGATGAGCTGCAACAGGTCGTCACCAAGCTCGAGGGTCAGACCGTGAGCCTTGAGGAGTCAATGGCACTCTGGGAGCGTGGCGAAGAGCTAGCCAAAATCTGCGAAGAGTGGCTCTCGGGCGCAAGAAAGAAACTCGACGCTGCTCAAATCAAGCGCGAGGCTAAGTGAGCGCAGCTGCCCAGAGGCGAGCTAGGCAGACAGTTCGCAATCTAATTTTTTCGATGGTCGCGACTCTGGGCCTAGTTATCTTGTTGGTGCTTGGCGTACCTCGAGACGATTCCAATCGAATCACCGAGGTTGACTACAGGCAGATTGCCGCAGAGGCAGAGGCTTCTCTTGGGTTTGAGGTGATAACTCCAGAGGTTCCGGCTGACTGGTGGTCAAATGCCGCCAGGCTAGAGACCGACCTGGGTGTGCAGAGCTGGTATGTCGGCTTTGTGACAGAGGACAATCAATTCATTGCCCTACTGCACGGTTTCGAAGTCAACCCGAGCTGGACCGCCTTGACTCTGCAGGGGAACTGGCTGGAGGACGAGGTCGTGATCTCCGGGAGAACCTGGGAGATCTGGCCCTCACTAACTCCAACTAACCCTCCGGGAACCAAGGACTACGCCATGATTCACAGCTTCGCTAACTCCGCGGTTGTAATCTATGGAACAGCCGACGAAGCTGACTTTAGAGAGCTTGCGGGTCTTATTTCTCAGGAGCTGGAGGGGATGCTTGCGACCAACTAACGCAAGTGAGGCATGGGCCGCTCTAGTCCGTGGCAACGAAAACTTTGTAGCGGGAACGCCGCTGCATCCGAGGCAAGATGCGGAACTGAGGAAGTCGGTTGCCGCAGCACAGCAACCCTTCGCCGCCCTATTTGGCTGTTCCGACTCAAGGCTTGGGGCTGAGATGATCTTTGACGTTGGACTTGGTGACCTTTTCGTAGTCCGAAACGTCGGGCAGGTGATTGCCAGGACGATTGTTGGTTCGCTTGAATTTGCCTTCGAGGTGCTCAAGGTGCCGTTGATTCTTGTGCTTGGCCATGACAGCTGCGGTGCAGTCAAAGCTTCAATGGATGCCGTGGATGGCAACTTGGAGGTCAAGGGCGAATTCATCGAGAATCTGGTCGGTCGAATTTCTCAAACAGTTATTGCTTCGCGCTCAAATGGCGTTGCGGACATCGACCACATCAATCGCAATCACATCAGTGACACCATCGATGAGCTCCTTGAAATGTCAAGTCTCATCCGAGAAGGCGTTGAAAGTGGCAAACTAGCAGTGGTTGGAGCGCAGTATCGCCTCTCTGAGGGTCGGGTTGAGCTCACCACTTCAAGAGGGCTAGGGAGTTAGAGGAAACATGGAATACCGCATCGAAAAAGACACGATGGGTGAGGTTCGAGTTCCCAAAGACGCGCTCTATAGGGCCCAGACCCAGCGGGCAGTGGAGAACTTCCCAATTAGCGGTACTCCCCTTGAAAAAGAACACATCATCGCCCTAGCAAGAATCAAGAAGGCCGCCGCCGCAGCAAACTCGGCTCTTGGTCACCTGGACAAGGAAATTGCCAAGGCGATCCAGGCTTCAGCGGACGAAATCATCGCGGGCGACCACCACGAGCACTTCCCGGTAGATGTCTTCCAGACCGGCTCTGGAACAAGTTCGAATATGAACATGAATGAGGTGCTCGCAACCCTCGCAACAGCAAAGCTTGGAAGCGAGGTCCACCCAAATGACCACGTCAACATGAGCCAATCCTCGAACGATGTCTTCCCTACCAGCGTGCACGTAGCGGTCACCAGTGCGCTTGTGAACGACCTTCTGCCAGCTCTTGATTACCTGGCTAGGGCACTCGAGGAAAAAGCCACCAAGTGGACTGAGGCAGTAAAACCAGGTCGTACCCACCTGATGGATGCAACACCCGTGACCTTTGGCCAGGAGTTTGCTGGCTATGCCGCTCAGATTCGCTACGGCATCGAGAGAGTAAATGCCGCTCTGCCGAGGGTTTCAGAGGTGCCGCAGGGAGGCACCGCCACCGGCACCGGCATCAACACCCCGGCAGGATTCCCCCAGCAGGTAATCAAACTCCTTGCCGCAGACACCGGACTTCCAATCACTGAGGCTAGAGACCACTTTGAGGCGCAAGGCGCAAGGGATGGGCTCGTTGAGGCCTCTGGCGCGCTGAAAGTTATTGCGGTTAGCCTCACGAAGATAAACAACGACCTGAGATGGATGGGATCAGGCCCCAACACCGGAATTGGCGAGCTACACATCCCTGACTTGCAGCCCGGAAGCTCCATCATGCCTGGCAAGGTGAACCCCGTAATCCCAGAGGCGGTGCTCATGGTCTGTTCAAGGGTTATTGGCAATGACGCCACCATCACCTGGGCGGGTGCTTCTGGAAACTTTGAACTCAATGTCGCCATACCGGTAATGGGTAATGCGCTCCTTGAGTCAATCAGGTTGCTTGCAAACTCAATGCGCGTGCTTGCCGACAAGACTGTCTCAGGACTCGAGATTAACGCCGAGCGCGCCAAGGCAATGGCTGGCTCCAGCCCTTCAATCGTCACCCCCCTCAACAAGTACATCGGCTATGAGGCAGCGGCCAAGATTGCCAAGCACGCAGTTGCGAAGTCAATCACCGTGAAAGAAGCAACTGTTGAGCTTGGGTATGTGGACGGTGAAAAGCTAACAATGGAGCAGCTGGATCAAGCTCTTGACGTTTTGCCTATGACAAGGCCGCCGCAGTAATTCTCACGAGCGGATAAGCCGCAAATACAAAGAAGCCGAGGAGCAGGTAAGGCCCCATCGCGACAGGCGTCTTCCAACTCAACCTGCCCATTAGCAAACCAATTGCACTCACCAAAGAGGCCAAAGTGAAGCTCAGGGTAAGTGCGAACAAGACAAGCCAGGGAGAATGCCAGGCCAATAAGAGGTTTGTCGCACTCAGTAGCTTCACATCTCCCATTCCAACGTCTGCGTATTTTGCGAGCAGGTATCCAAGTCCAAAGGTAGAAAGTGAAATAGCTATAGCGATAAGAAATTGCAGGTGGCGATTAGCGCTGAAGGCAATAAAGCCTGTGGCAAAAATGGACAGTGCGATTGCGGTGTAGGTGAAGCGATTGGGGAGCCTGTGCTCTCTGAGGTCGCTAACAATAAGCGGAATGCTCGCAAAAAGCAGGTACCCAGTAGGTATCAAGAGAATGAGCTCAGCCACGAAGCTCAAACTAGAGCAGCCTCCAAAAATCGCCTCCGGGTTATCCCCAGCCGGCGCTTTAGCTAATCAAGCAGGTCAGTTACTAAAGCCGCAATCTCGCTGCGCTCAGATCGAGTTAGCGTGATGTGACTAAAGAGCGGTTGACCCTTGAGGGTCTCAACCACCGAAGCAATACCGTCGTGGCGACCAACCCGGAGGTTGTCTCGCTGTGCGACATCGTGAGTGAGGATCACACGAGACTTCTGACCAATCCTGGAAAGCATGGTCAAGAGCACGTTTCGCTCGAGAGACTGGGCCTCATCAACAATCACGAAGGAATCGTGAAGCGAACGTCCGCGGATGTGCGTCAGCGGCAAAACCTCAAGAATCCCACGATTCACAACTTCCTCGACCACTTCCTTGGAGACAAGGGCGCCGAGAGTGTCGAAAACGGCCTGTGCCCAGGGGTTCATCTTCTCCCCCTCGGTGCCTGGCAGGTAGCCAAGCTCCTGACCGCCAACCGCATAGAGGGGCCTAAAGATCATGATCTTCTTGTGCTGCCTGCGCTCTAGGACAGCTTCGAGACCGGCGCAGAGTGCCAGAGCGCTCTTTCCGGTTCCTGCCCTGCCGCCAAGAGAGACAATGCCAATTTCCTGATCGAGAAGGACGTCAATTGCGAGTCTCTGCTCCGCGGACCTGCCGTGTACTCCAAATACCTCTCGGTCACCACGAACCAGCTTTACAGTCTTGCTCTCGGTGACCCGCCCCAGCGCACTGCCTCGCTCCGAGTGGATGATGAGACCTGTGTTTATTGGCATTTCCTTGGCATCTGGATGGCTAATTTCCTCAGAGTCATAGAGATTTGCCATCTCGGTCGCCGAGAGGTGTAGGTCGGATATTCCGCTCCACTCATCGGTTGCCAACTCGTGTAGGTACTCCTCTGCCCTGAGGCCAATCGAGGATGCCTTTACGCGCATCGGAAGATCTTTTGAAACAACTGTTACTTCAAAGCCTTCGTTCTTGAGGTTGGCCGCGACGGCCAGGATCCTCGAGTCGTTGTCTCCCAGCTGGAAACCGGTCGGGAGAATTGACTGGTCAATGTGGTTCAGCTCAACTCTGAGAGTGCCGCCCTGACCAACCTCCACTGGAAAGTCAAGACGCTCATGTCGCTGACGGAGTTCGTCCAGGTTGCGAAGCACCTTGCGGGCAAAGTAGCCAATCTCGAGGTCGTTGCGCTTTTTCTCAAGCTCATTGATGACCACAATCGGGATGACTACCTCGTGCTCTTCGAATCTAAAGAGGGCCTTTGGGTCCGAAAGTAGGACTGAGGTATCTAGCACGAAGGTGCGAACCTGGGTCTCTGACTTGGACTTGGTAGCGGGCTTACTCACCACCTCAGGACTCGTTTTGCTCTTGGTTACTGCTTTGGACCTGGGGTTTGAGGTAGTTGCCACCTGCGCTCCTTTGGGGTGCGATTGCCATCAATCTACGCCTGAGGTTTAAGGTTGCTTGCGATAAACACGCCCAAAAGAAAATCGTTTACCTAAGTGACATCTAGGCTCCAAATCGACGGTGTCTGCGCTGGAAATCCCTAATCGCCCTAAGAAAGTCAACCCTGCGAAAATCTGGCCACAGGGCCTCAGCAAAGTAGAACTCACTGTTGGCGCTTTGCCAAAGCAGAAAGCCGCTAAGGCGTTGTTCGCCAGAGGTTCTAATCAGTAGGTCGGGATCCGGCTGGCCGCCGGTATAGAGATTCTCGGCAATGAGTTCCGGTGTCATCAGTTCCGCAAGCTGCTCAATTGAACTGCCGCTAGAGGCATGCTTTCTAAGGATTGAACGCATTGCATCGGCAATTTCTTTTCGGCCACCGTAGGCAATCGCGAGATTGACGTGGGTGCCAACCTTTTCCTTTGTGAGCTCCTCTACTCTGCGGAGCCTTGCTGCCGCATCTTGGCCGAGGGCGCCTAAGTCGCCGACTACCTGTAGCTTCCATCGTCCGAGCTCGGCAAGGTGCTCGGCAAGGGTGATAATGATGTCGATCAGGTCATCAAGTTCCTCGCTATTGCGACCTGAGAGGTTGTCAGTAGATAGCAGGTAAAGAGTGACGTGCTCAATGCCGAGGTCGGTGCACCAACCAACAAAGTCAACTATTCGCTTGGCTCCTGCGGTGTGCCCAAGTGACCTGTCAAAGCCCTGCTCTTGCGCCCAGCGCCGGTTGCCATCAACCATGACACCGATATGCCTAGGCATGTCGCTGGGCCTGAGTCCCGACTCGAGCTGCTTTTCATAAAAGCGGTAGAGGACATTTCGCACCCCAAAAGGTTAGTCGAAACCCCCTGTTCACATTTTTGCCTTAGCCTTTGAGGATGCAGCAGCCCGATCCGCTTCACGTCCCGCTCTCTGAGCTCAAGGGCTCACTCCACCAGGATGAGCCAAGGCCGTCGTGGCGTGGCTGGATACACACCGGCGTGCTTCCCTTTATCGTTGCCGCGGGAATTCTGCTAATCGTGTTCTCCGAGGGAGTGGTTGCAAAGAGCGCGGCTGCCATCTACTTCGCAAGTTCGATTCTGCTTTTTGGTAACTCCGCTCTTTACCACCGCTTCCGCTGGCGTCCTTTTATGAAAATGCTGCTCAAGCGCATTGACCATGCCAACATCTTCCTACTCATTGCCGGCACCTACACCCCAATGGCAGTCAGTGCATTGGATAGCGACAAGGGTGTGGTGCTGCTGATTGCAGTCTGGGCGATTGCCGCACTTGGCATTGGTTTTAGGGTCTTTTGGATAAATGCTCCCAGGTGGCTTTACGTCCCGATTTACCTAGCGATGGGTTGGATAGCAGCCTTCTATGTTGTGGACCTGTGGAATGCCAGCTGGGTGATGATGCTACTTGTTGCCATTGGGGGGCTGCTCTACACATTGGGAGCAATCTTCTACGGAGCTAAGTGGCCGGGCAAGAACGCTCGCCACTTTGGATTCCACGAGATCTTCCACGCTCTCACAGTGGCCGCATTCTTTTGCCACTGGACAGCAGCATTAATTATTGGTCTGGACCCGATTCCGGGTTCTCTCGCTGGGGTTTAGCTGGAGGTGCAGGCCTATCGGGCTTCTTTAGCTCGATGTTGCCAAGCTCCTCTTCGGCCAATTTCTCCCTGATCTCTTGGCGGTAGCGGGTCTTGCGAATTCTCCGGTTCATGTCGAAGAACAACAGCACCGCGATGGCTGCCACCACAAAAGTGACGATGAAGCCGATTGTGCCGGGAGAGTTGTAGTTGTCATCAACAATCATCGGGGTCGAATCGACTAACGCGACTAGTGCGACAAGAAAGCTCATGCGACAAGTATTCCACCTAGGACGTA
The DNA here is from genome assembly GCA_040262185.1 of Aquiluna sp. Taxonomy (GTDB): domain Bacteria; phylum Actinomycetota; class Actinomycetes; order Actinomycetales; family Microbacteriaceae; genus Aquiluna. The sequence goes on from JBDQMQ010000016.1 coordinate 7,628, forward strand.
GCCTTGTTACATGCAGGACAAACAAGCCGAGATTCTCAGCGAGCGCTACGGGGTCAATAGAGCATCAAAAACAGGCTCTGCGAAGGTCCTGGGATGGATCGCCGTCGCAGTCGCAACTTTCGTCGCAGGTCTCTTCGGCTATCTCAATTGGAATCCCATTGGCACCACTGACATCGGCTTCAGAGTGGTTAGCCCCTGGCAGACAGAGGTCGACTTTGAAATCCAGATGCCGGTTGGGTCTGTTGCGATCTGCGGGGTGGAGGCTCTAAACAACTCATTCACCCAGGTCGGCTACGTTCGATTAGAGCTCGGACCTTTTGAGCAGTCCACAACTCGTCACACAGTAAGCATCAACACCTACCAAGAGGCGGTAACGGGCTTGGTTGATGAGTGCACTCTGAGGTAACATTTTTTGTAGCTCGCTATGCGAGCTTTTTCAATTCCCGGAAGTGACAAATGACCGACAACATTCTGCTAACCCAGGCAGCCTACGATCGACTCAGAGACGAGCTCGAGCAGCTAATCCTGGTTGAGCGTGGTGAGATTGCCAAGAAGATTCAAGAGGCACGCGAAGAAGGCGACCTCAAGGAAAACGGCGGTTATCACGCCGCCAAGGAGGAGCAGGGAAAGCTTGAGGCTCGTATCAACCGCCTTGAGGAGATGCTGTCAAACGCGGAGATTGGTTCCGCCGACAGCTCAGACGGCATAGTCAAGCAGGGACTAATGATTACCTGTCTGCTAAACGGCAGTGCGACGGAGTTCTTCCTGGGCAGCCACGAGATCTTTGAGGGAACCAAGTTTGAGAAGCAACTAGAGGATGGTGACCTCGACGTCTACAGCCCCGACTCTCCAATCGGCAAGGCCATTCTGGGAAAGAAAGTCAACGAAGAGGTCGGCTACACAGCCCCAAACGGCAAAACAATCTCGGTGAAGGTTATAAAGCTCGCAAACTTTGAGTTTTAGTTCTCAAAGAGTCTTGGCTTAAGTCCGGCCTTCTTTAGGGATTCGATGACCTCATCCCGATGAGCCTTACCCCTGGTCTCAACGCTTAGGTCTAGCTCTACCTCTGAGATCTCAAGGCCGTTTCCGTGTCGGGTGTGGAGCACCTCAACTACGTTCGCGTGTGCCGAAGCAACCGCCTGAGCGGTCCTCACCAGCTGACCCGGGCGATCTGGAAGCATCACCGCAATGTTGGTGTAGCGGTCCGATGCTGCAAGCCCGTGACGAATCACCCGCTGAAGCAAAAGCGGATCGATGTTGCCTCCGGAAAGAATCACCGCAGTCTTACCTTTGAGCTTTAACTTCTTCGCGGCCAGTGCAGCTGCACCAACAGCACCTCCGGCCTCAACGACCAGCTTGGAACGCTCCATGACACCAAGCATCGCCTTCGCGATCTCGTCCTCGGTAACGGTCACAACCCGGTCAACGTGACTCTTGATGATTTCAAATGGAACCTTGCCTGGCTTTGCCACTGCGATGCCGTCAGCGATTGTCGGGTTGATCTTTACCTCCAAAGGCTTACCCGCCTTGAGAGATTGAGGATAGGCGGCTGCCTCTGAAGCCTGGACCGCATAGACCTTGATCTTCCTGCCCATTTCTTTGGCCTTGAGCTTTGCTGCCAGCGCAACACCCGCGGCAAGCCCACCTCCACCAAGGCAGACAACGATATTGTCGACATCGGGCATCTGCTCCATGATTTCAAGTCCGACCGTGCCCTGACCACGGACGATGTCGATGTGGTCGAAGGGTGGAATGAAAACCGCCCCGGTTTGCTCCGTGAAGTCCTGAGCCGCAGCTAGAGTCTCGTCAAAGATTGCGCCCGTGAGAACCACGTTCGCCCCGTAGTCAACAGTTGCTTGATACTTCGGCAGCGAGGCTCCGACTGGCATGAAGATCGTTGCCTTGATGCCGAGCAGCTTGGCGGCAAGCGCCACACCCTGGGCATGGTTGCCAGCGGACGCAGCGACTACTCCACGCTTTTTTTCCTCGTTACTTAGCTGGCTCATGAGGTTATAGGCACCGCGGAACTTATATGAGCCAGTGCGCTGCAAGCTCTCGCACTTGAAGAAAACTGGGCTTCCGGTTAGCTCGCTAAGCCAGTGACTTTCAAGCATGGGGGTCTTGGTGATCTGACCTGAGACTCTCTCAGCAGCCGCATAGAACTCGTCCAGAGTAGGCAGTTTGCTTGGAGCCATTTGAAACCTTCAATCAGAGAATGAGAGAAAGTCTAGCGATTAGAAGCCCCGACCGATTTGGGAAAGTCGCTCAACCCGCTTTGGTATTGGAGGATGAGTCGAGAAAATCCTCTCAACTAGCCCCGGTTTTAGGGGGTCGTTGATGTACATGTGCGCCATCGCGGTGTTAGCGCGCTTCATGGGCTTGCCGTACTCACCCAGTTTTTGAAGGGCTGAGGCAAGGCCATCGGGATATCGGGTCATCTCTGCGCCAGAGGCATCGGCGAGGTACTCACGCTGCCTAGAAACCGCAGCGGAAACCAGAGGACCAATAAGCCAGGCGATAATCCACCCCACAACGCCAATTACGACTAAAAAGGCCATCATCTGCCCGTTGTTGCGGTTTCTATTGAAGGAGGAATACCAGGCCATTCGAATTGCGATGTCTGCAAGGATTCCAATCGCCGAGACAAGTCCGAAAACTAGAGTTGAGACCCTGATGTCATAGTTCTTCACGTGCCCGAGTTCATGAGCCATCACGCCCTCTAGCTCATTGTTGTCCATGAGGTCCAACAAGCCGGTGGTTGCCGCAACCACAGCATTTTCGGGGTTGCGACCTGTGGCAAAGGCATTGGGTGCTGGGTCTTCAATGATGTAGACCTTGGGCATGGGCATACCTTGAGAAATCGCCAGATTCTCAACCGTGTTCCACAGCCTTGGATTGTCCCGCTTCTCAATTTGCTTGGCGCCGCTCATGGCTATGGCAATTCGTGATGCAGCAAAGTACTGAAAGATCGTGTAGCCGAGGACAAAGAGCACGATCAGTATCGCGCTAGAGCCATTACCGGAGTACTGCCCCCACCAAACTGCGAGAGCGGTAAGTAGCCCCACAAAGAGGCCAATTATTAGAACAGTGTTGCGCTTATTGGCAGCAATTGCCCGATACAAGCCCTACCCCTAGAAGTTGACTGTTGGTGGCTCCTGGATGCTAGCTGCATCCTCGACCTCGAAGAACTCGCGCTCAGTGAAGCCCAAACCACCTGCAAATACGTTGTTAGGGAACTGGACAATCTTGGTGTTCAGCTCACGGACCCCTCCATTGAAGAAACGTCGTGAGGCCATGATCTTGTCCTCGGTGTCTGTCAGCTCGCGTTGGAGCTCCAGGAAGTTTGTGGATGCCACCAGTTGGGGGTAAGCCTCCGACACAGCGAACAGGCTTTTCAACGCTCCCTGCAACATTCCCTCGGCCTGGGCCGCTTTAGCGGGGTGCTCGAGGGACTCGGGCGATACCGTTGCCGCTCTTGCTTTCGTGACGTTTTCGAAGACCTCACGCTCGTGTGAGGCATAGCCACGAACAGTCTCAATGAGGTTTGGGATTAGATCTGCTCGACGCTTGAGCTGAACAGTGATGTCGCTCCAGGCCTCATCGACCCTGATCTTTAGGGCAACCAGTGCGTTGTAGGTAATCCAGAGATAGATACCGATAACCGCAGCAATGCCTAGGACAATTAGCAGAATTTCCAT
>JBDQMQ010000017.1:0-10889 GCA_040262185.1 Aquiluna sp.
CCACATCTCCCCCACCCGCCGGGGTTTCAGGCGGTGTGGCGAGTGACTCTAGGGGTTTGCATAACTCCGCAAGGCTCTCTAGACTCAATCCCTGTTGCTGTGCTTCGGCTCACGAGACGGCCCCATCGTTTAGTGGCCTAGGACGCCGCCCTTTCACGGCGGTAGCACGGGTTCGAATCCCGTTGGGGTCACCATATAATTTAATACGCAAGGCCCTGTAGCGCAGTTGGTTAGCGCGCCGCCCTGTCACGGCGGAGGTCGCGGGTTCAAGTCCCGTCAGGGTCGCTTCGCGTAAAGCGAATGGGGAGCGCAAGCTCCAAGGCTCTGTAGCTCAGTTGGTAGAGCGAACGACTGAAAATCGTTAGGTCACCGGATCGACGCCGGTCGGAGCCACCAGAAAGAGGCAGATAGTGACCATAATCTTCGGTTTACTATCTGCCTTTTCTTATGGCTATGCAGACTTCGTTGGGGCACTTGCCGCCAAGAAGGTTAGGGCTCTTGCCGTAACGACGGTTGCCTTCGTATTTGGGCTTTTCGTTGCCCTGTTTCTGTCACTGTTCTTTGGCGCAAGCTTTGAGCCAAACGTCATCCAAATCGGCATCTACGCTGGCATCTGCTCGGCTGCTGCAATCACATTTCTCTATGCGGCACTCGCCTTAGGCCCAATCTCGATAGTCAGCCCGCTTACGGCTGTGTTATCGGCCATGATCCCGGTGGTCTTTGACGTTGCCTCGGGCCAGCAGCTAAGTTCCTTCGCACTGGTTGCAATAGTGCTGATTCTGATTGCGGTTGTGCTGGTTGCTTTCATCCCAGGAGAAGCTGTCAGGCTTCCCAGCTTGCGGGCCAGCCTCTACTCAGTTGGGGCGGGCGTGGGGTTCGCTGGCATCTTCCTCTTTTTGGACATGGCCCCTGAGGGTAGTGGCCTGGGCGTCCTGGTGATCATGAGAGTGGTCGGGCTGATCTTGCTAACCGGTGGCCTGATTGGCCTAGTGCTGAGCGGAAAGTCCAAGGTGCTGGTGGAGCGTGAGCTATTTGGCAAGGCCGTGCTCCCGCTGGTGCTGCTGGCTGGCCTGGGGGATGTAACCGGAAATGTGTTTTTCATGGTTGCCACCTCAAGCGGAGCGCTGGCGGTGGCCGCAGTGCTAACTTCGCTATATCCGGTGGGAACAATCCTGCTGGCAAGAGTCTTCTTAAAGGAGCGAATCGCTCTGAGCCAAAACATCGGCATCGCACTTGCCATTGGGGCCTGTGCCCTTCTGGCAGCCGGCTAACTAAGGAAACAGATTGAAAACTAAGAATCGCTGGGTCGGACTGGTCTTTATCTCAATGGCCATCTCTCTGGTCATTATTGACGGCACCATCGTCAACACCATCTTCCCCAAGGTCATTGAAGACCTTTCCCTAACCTCCACCGAGGTGCAGTGGGTTCAAGAGAGCTACGTCCTAGTCTTTGCCTCGACGCTATTGGTTTGGGGTTCATTGGCAGACAAGATTGGCCGCAAGCGGCTGCTGCTGATCGGAATCTTCATCTTTATTGTCGCCTCGGTCTGGGCGGGGTCAACCGAGTCGGCCGGCGACATGATTGCCGCAAGGGTTGTTCAAGGTTTTGGTGGGGCGATGGTGCTGCCGACCACGCTGTCTCTGGTGAATGCGAACTTCCAGGGCAAAGAGCGGGGCATCGCCTTCGCGGTATGGGGAGCAACGATTGGCGGCATGGTTGCGGTTGGGCCGGTGCTTGGCGGCTGGCTCGCAACCGACTTCACGTGGCGCTGGGCGTTTTTGATTAACCTGCCACTTGGGATTCTGATTCTCGCCGGCCTTATCTACCTGATTCCAGAATCAAAGGCTGAGGGTGGCCGTAAGGGCATCGACTGGGTGGGAGCTGCGATCTCAATCGTCATGTTCGGCACCCTTGTCTTCGGACTTATCGAGGGTCGCGTTTATGGCTGGCTAACCCCTAACCCAAAGAACCAATTCGCCTTGGGTGATTTCGTTTGGCCTGAAGAGGGCATCTCGGTAATTCCGGTGGCGCTGGCAATAGCAGCCATCACCAGCGTGATGTTTGTGCTCTGGGAACGTAAACGTGAGCGCGAGGGTAAGAGCGTTTTGTTGGACCTTGGGCTGTTTAGCATCGCCTCCTTCCGCAACGGCTCCCTTGCCGCAATGATCATCTCGCTGGGCGAATTTGGGCTGCTTTTTGCGATACCGCTATGGCTACAAAACGTTCTTGGCCTGAGCCCGATCAGCTCAGGGCTAGTGCTGTTGTGGCTTGCAGGTGGTGCCTTTATGGCCTCTGGAATTGGCGGGGCACTCTCCGGAAAACTTCCGCCGGCTAGAGCGGTCCAGATTGGCGTTGGGCTTGAGCTAAGTGGTGTTGCGGGCATCGGTCTTGTGGCATCGGTTGATGCCGGTTGGGGAGTTATTGCTCCGCTGCTATTTGTCTACGGCATCGGTATAGGTCTTGCAACCGCCCAGCTAACCGGCGTCATCATGGTGGATGTCCCGATGTCTCAGACCGGCCAGGCCTCAGGTTCTCAGTCCACCGTGAGGCAGATTGGTTCTGCGCTCGGCATTGCGGTCTTGGGAAGCATGCTCTTCACCGGCACCCAGGTGTCATTTGAAGATCGGCTTGACGAACTTGCGGTTCCCCAGAGTCAGCAGGTGATTCTCGTGGATGCGGTGGTCGAGTCAGCAGGCGGTGCCATCCCGCAGCTCTCTGAGGGCCTTGCCTCTCAGGGCGTATCTCAAGACCTAGCGCAGTCGATCGAGGAAGCTGCCGGTGATGCCTTCACAGACGGAGCTAAGTGGGCTGCATTCGCGGCTGCAATCTTCCTGCTACTGGGCTTTGCCTCAACCTTCCGCCTGGGCGCCAGGTCAAAAGAAAAGGCCTAGAGGTTCTTATCTGCGAAGTGGGTTGCGGCCTGGTAAATGTAGTTGCCTAGCCCCTCACGCTGACCCTCGTAGGTTTCGTTATAGCCGGTAGGCAGTGCGAAGCTCAGCGCAAGACTCTTGTAGCTCTCGCGATCTGGGGTCCAGAACCTCAGGCAAAACTCGTAGTGGTTCCTGATGGCATCCTGCATCCTCTGATGCTCGGGCTCAAGTCCTTCGTCTAGGCAGGAGATCATTTTCTCGGTGATGGCTGCGAATTCTTTGGTGAACTGCTGGTTCTCTTCGCTCGAATAGTTGTTTTGGTAGTAACTACCCACAACCAGGTTGTTCTTATCGTCAAAGTTCACTCCCACAAGTTAGCAAATTCGCTAGTGTTTGAAGGGTGTTAGCCAACTGGAGAATGGCTGGCATGGTGTTTGTCGGTGGCGCGATTGGAACCATGCTGCGTCACCTAATCGGGGAAGTATTCGGCTCTTCCTATGAGTTCCCCACCTCAGACTTTCTCGCCCTAGTTTTTGTAAATCTGGTTGGCAGCTACTTTTTAGGACTCACCGCAAGGCACCCGATTTTCGCGAGCGAGCAAAGAAAGGCGTTCTTTGGTACCGGCCTTGCCGGGGGCTTCACCACAATGAGCGCACTGACACTCTTCATAGACACCCAGGGGCTCTCGCCCGAGATTGCACTGCTGCTCTTTATCGGCCCGGCTACCTATGCCTTTGGTTGGCACCAGGGCAGAAGAAGAGCGAAGAAGGTGGGGCATGAGTAACCCGATTCTTCTCACGCTCTTGATTGGCGCTGCCGGCGGCGTCGGAGCCGTTATTCGCTACGCAATCATTTCTTGGCATGGGGCTCTGCCCTTTGGGCTTTTTGCCGTCAACATTCTCGCCGGCGGCTTTGTCGGTTACATCTACTCCGGCTCGCTGACCCAGGACTGGTTGGTGATCGCATCGGTTGGTTTGGCGGGAGGTCTTTCAACCTTTGCGACGGTCTCGGCTGAGGGGTTTGACTACTACCACCGAGGACGTTTAGTGCAGATGCTGCTCACGCTGGTAATCAACGCTCTAATGCCTCTTCTGGCAATGATGCTTGTAATGCAGTTCGTCTAGTTTTTGTTATCATTTCCCAAGGTTTTCCAAAGGTTTCCACGGCAGTATGGCCAAGGACTACGAGAGATAAAGGGGGCTCGCCATGGGGCGTGGCCGTCAAAAAGCAAAGAACACCAAGGTCGCTCGCGAGCTGAAGTATTACAGCCCATCGACCGACTACTCAGCGCTTGAGGCCGAGCTGGGCCAAAAAGCCGGGGAAGACAGCGAAGACTTCGTGGACCGCTGGGCTGATGACTATGAGGCCGAGTCCGACGATGAGCGCGTGGTTGATCTCGACGACGAGCAGTAGAAGCAGATACTCCAATAATCCAACACGTTTTGTACAAAACTTGACACTGTTTTGTACAATTAGCTCATGGCCAAATTTTCTGCCTCCGAGGCAAGAGCGAACTTTAACCGCGTCCTTGAGCTAGCTAAAACCGAGGCTGTGGAAATTCATAAGCACGGGAAGCCTGCTGTAGTTATGGTCGACGCCATGAAATACGAAGAGTTTTTGGATTACGTCGAGGACCTGGAGGACACCGTCGCCATTTTGGAGCACAGGCTGAATCCGGGCAATCCGAGTGACTGGGCACCGCTCGAGCAGGTAGTTGCCGAGCTCGGATTAGAAGATCTTGCGGACAAAGAAATACGAGGTTAGCTTCAAGCCTGGTGCGAGAAAGTGGCTCGCAAATGTGGATCACCGGCTAAGGCTGCGCATCCTAAGAGCTGTTTTCAAGCTTGCCAACAATCCCTATCCGCCAGGGGTAAAACGACTTGTCGGCAATAGTGGGCTGAGAATAAGAGTGGGTGATTACCGAGTCGTCTACGAAGTGCACGACAGCCGACTTCTAGTTCTTGTAGTTGATGTTGGGCACCGCCGCGAGATCTATCGCTAGCTACCAGGCGTTAGCTCCAACCACCAAGCCCACCAAGAGATCTAGGTTCACCCTGTCGTCTCTATAGTCCTCGGTGAGAGCAAAATACTCTCCGTCCTCGGAGGCAATCCTCACGGTCCTGCCCTCAGACTCAAGAAAATCAACTGCAGCCTGTTTGGTCATGCCAACCACCTGGCAGGCCAGCACCTTGGTCTCAACATGCAGCTCAGTGAACTGATCAGGAGCGGTGTCCTCGTAGCAGTGCACATTTGGTGTGTCCCTCACCACACTCACAGTTGCCGACTCTGCTCCGTAAACCAAGCCGAGCAGGAATGCCCCGATGGCAACTGCGATGCCGACAACTCCAACGCCGACGGCAGCCTTATTGCGCATAGTTCCCAACTAAACGAACTGCTCCTCCCGAAACACCTTTGGCGTTTGTGGTGTAGCCCTCGGCATCTGCATCGCATGCTGTCGACTCAATAACTCCAAGCTGCCAGGAGCGAATGCCGGCTGCCGTAATGAACTTCTCGATCTTTTCAGCTTTGGACTTTCTAACAACCAGTGCAAAGCCAAGGCCTAGGTTCCACGTGCTCTCTAAGTCTTTGAGATCGTGCCCGGCCCAGCCGGCCAAAACCCTAAAGACATCATTTGGGCTCCAGGTGCTGCGGTCGACATCCAGGGAAACAGTCTCGGGCAGCACCCTCGAAAGATTCGCCGCGATGCCGCCTCCGGTGATGTGGCTCATGGTCGCAACCTCCCCATCAAACTTCTCAAGTACTGCGTTTAGGACACCGCTATAGAGCCTCGTTGGCTCCAGCAACTTTTCACCAAGGGATGAAGAGAACTCCTCCACGTGATGCTTATAGCCAAGGCCCTTATCGGAGACAATCTTGCGAACCAGGGAGTAGCCATTTGATTGCAGCCCTGAGGCCTCAAGGCCTAGAACCACATCGCCAACCTCAACCTTCTCGCTAGAGAGGATTTTGCTCTTTTCGACAACTCCCGTCGCAGCTCCCGCAACGTCGTATTCGTCCTCGCCCAAAAGCCCAGGGTGCTCAGCAGTCTCGCCGCCAACGAGGGCAACATCAACCTCTTTGCAAGCCTCGGCAATGCCTCTAACAATGTCGGCAATTCGGCTAGGCACCAGCTTCCCGCAGGCGATGTAGTCGGTCATGAATAGGCTCTTTGCCCCGGTCACGACAATGTCGTCGACCACCATTCCAACAAGGTCCTGACCGATGGTGTCGTGCTTGTCTATGGCCTGTGCAATCGCAACTTTGGTGCCGACTCCATCTGTTGACGTCGCGAGAATCGGGTGCTGATACTCCTTGAGAAACCCTGCGTCAACCATCCCGGCAAAGCCGCCGAAGCCGCCAAGCACCAGGTTATTGTGGGTGGCGCTTACCGCCTGCTTCATCAGCTCTACGGCCTTATCACCGGCCTCGGTGTCAACACCGGATGAGGCGTATGGATTAGTCATCTACGTGAACGTGCTTCTCTTCTTTGATTGTCGCCACTCCTCTTTCAAGCAGGTTCTTACCTAACGACTCTGCAGCTGGAAGCTCAATGGGGTACTCACCGGTGAAGCAGGCGGTGCAGAGCGACTGAGGCTTTTGGTTTGTGGCGGCAATCATGCCGTCCTTCGAGAGATAACCAAGGGAGTCTGCTCCAATTGATTGCCTGACCTCGTCAGGCACAAGTCCCGAGGCAATCAGCTCAGCCCTTGAGGCAAAGTCAATGCCATAGAAGCAGGGCCAGGTAATCGGTGGGCTTGAGATCCTGACGTGAACCTCGGAGGCCCCAGCCTCTTTAAGCATCTTTACAAGAGCCCTTTGGGTATTACCTCTAACAATCGAGTCATCTACCACCACCAGCCTCTTGCCCGCAATCACCTCGCGAAGAGGGTTCAGCTTGAGCCTGATACCCAGCTGCCGAATGGTCTGCGAGGGCTGGATAAAAGTTCTGCCTACATAGGCATTCTTCACAAGCCCGTGCCCAAATGGGATTCCGCTCTGTTCGCTATAGCCAATTGCGGCAGGGGTTCCGGACTCGGGCGTTGGCATCACAAGGTCCGCCTCAACCGGGTACTCCTTGGCAAGGGTCCTACCCATCTCCACCCGAGACTCATAAACAACCCGGCCATTAATTGAAGTGTCGGGACGAGCCAGATACACATACTCAAATACGCAGCCTGCCCGTTTAGTCTCAGCAAACCGCGAGGAGCGAAGTCCATTCTCATCAATGGCAATCAGCTCGCCAGGCTCAACCTCGCGAATATAGCTCGCGCCCACGATGTCCAAAGCCGCAGACTCGGATGCCACAACCCAACCTCGCTCGAGCCTTCCCAGGACCAGTGGCCTGACCCCTTGCGGATCACGGGCGGCATAGAGGGTTCCCTCATCCATAAAGACAAGACAGTAGGCGCCCTTCACAAGTGGCAAAAGTTCAAGTGCTGTTGCCTCGAGTGAGCTGTCCTCATTTCCCGAGAGCAAGGCCGTCAGCACAGCGGTGTCGGTGGTGTTACCTCCCCTTAGCTCACCCTCGTGCTTTGGGTAGCGCTTCTGCAAAAGCTCTAAAAGCTCAGAGGTGTTGGTGAGGTTTCCGTTGTGACCTAGAGCAACAGTTCCGTAGGCAGTCCTGCCTAGTGTTGGTTGGGCGTTCTTCCAGTGCGAGGCACCGGTTGTTGAATACCTGGTGTGACCAACGGCAATGTGGCCCTCGAGTGACTCAAGTGCAGCCTCATTAAAAACTTGAGAGACAAGTCCCATGTCTTTAAAGACGAGGATCTTGTCTCCGTTTGCAGTTGCGATTCCAGCCGATTCCTGACCTCGGTGCTGGAGGGCATAGAGCCCGAAGTAGGCGAGCTTGGCTACCTCTTCGCCCTCGGCCCAAACCCCAAAGACCCCACATTTATCTTGCGGGCCTTTTTCGCCCGGCATTATGTCGTGATTTAGTAGCCCGTCCCCGCGTATCACTCTGTAACCCTATTGGCTATTGCCCGCTTGACTCTGCGTGAAGATACCAGGTCAAAAATAATGGCCACTAAGACCCCAAGGCCAAGACCCAAAGAACCCAAGGCAATCATCAAAAGACCAAAGAAGTTCTCTGGCACCTGTGCATTATCAGGAGCCACGGCAAAAATGATGATTGCAATCAGAACGCCAAGAGCACTGCCGGTGAACATCCAGGGAAGCACCTTTGGTGCTCTGCGGATTTCGATTTCTTCGTTCTCGGCCACTCAGCAATTAAACCAGCAAACCCGAGGCAGAGACACCGCTATTTTTCCAACACCACGGGAAAGAGCTTTGCGGCCTCGCTAGCAAGAGTTCCCGATGCGAGAACTTGACCTGTGGAGTGCGCAGCCTCCCAGCTGAGTTTTCCCAAGCAGATCTCAAGAAAAACCCCCGGGACCATCTCGATGACGTTTGGCGGCGTGCCCCTGCGGTGATCCAAACCCTCCACACACTGGATAGCTCCATAGGGTGGAATCCTCAGCTCTAACGCTCCGCCGGGAAACCGATTCTCGATTAGCTGCAGCAGATACCTGACTGCCATTGGAAGATCCTCGGCCGTGACTGCTCTTATCCCCACATCGTCGGGGATCTGCTTCTTGCCCATAAGCCAATTATCCCCGGGCAGTAAACTCGCGAGGGTGAGAATCCTCGTCATTGGCTCTGGCGCAAGAGAGCACGCGATCGTAAAGTCCCTCATTCGAACCGGAACCCCCAAGGAAGACATTGTCTGCGCGCCCGGCAACGAGGGCATTGCTAGTGAGGTAGAAACCCGAGAGGTTGATTCCGTTGACCGCCTGGCGGTTGTGAAGCTGGCGCTTGAGGAGCGTGTTGACCTTGTGGTCATCGGCCCGGAAGCGCCTTTGGTTGCAGGCGTAGCGGACGCACTCAGAGAGCAGGGGGTTGCGGTCTTTGGCCCCAATCAAGACGCTGCCCAACTCGAGGGCTCAAAGAACTTTGCAAAAGAGGTAATGGCCGCTGCAGATGTGCCGACCGGCATGGCTCACCAGTGCACGACCATGGAAGAGGTTGAGAACGCACTCGACCAATTTGGAGCTCCATATGTCGTAAAGGCAGATGGTCTGGCAGCTGGCAAGGGCGTTATTGTCACCAGCGACAAAGCAGCTGCCCTCGAGCACGCCGGCGTCTACATTTCAGGCGGCGTGCTAGTCGAGGAGTTCCTTGATGGCAAAGAGGTGAGCCTGTTCTTCTTGGCAGATGGCAAGAGCGTGATGCCTCTTAGCCCCGCCCAGGACTACAAACGAGCCTTCGAGGGCGATGAAGGACCCAACACCGGAGGCATGGGCGCCTACTCTCCCATCCCCTGGCTTCCTGAGGGCTTTGTCGAAGAGGTCACTGAGCGGGTAGCTCAGCCAGTAATCAACGAGCTCGCTCGTCGAGGAACCGAGTTTGTTGGTCTGCTCTACTGCGGACTCATTGTTACCGATCGCGGGCTAAGAGTCATTGAGTTCAATGCCAGGTTCGGAGACCCTGAGACCCAGGTCGTGCTTCGCAGACTCACCAGCAACCTTGCGGAGCTTCTCATGCGTGCGGCGACCGGAAAACTAGATGTTGGACCAAGTGCCGAGTTTTCAAAGCGCAAGGCAGTGACGGTTGTCCTTGCCTCCGAGGGCTACCCAACCTCAACCGCTGACTACCGAGAGGTTGTGGGGATCGAGTCTGCCGAGAGCATTGAAGATGTTGAGGTCTGCAAGGCAGGAAGAGTTGGCCGAGTGCTCTCAGTGGTTGGCTGCGGAGACAGCTTCCAGGAGGCGAGGACCCTTGCCTATGAGGGCATGAGCAGAATCTCTCTTGAGGGTGGCCACTATCGCAACGACATCGCGGCAAGGGTCAGCTAAATGGAGCTAACCGGCTTTAGACATGTCTACTCGGGCAAGGTGCGGGAGCTTTATGAGCCAGAGGACCCAAAGTTCTCACACCTCGTGCTTATTGTCGCAAGCGACCGCATAAGTGCTTTTGACCACATCCACACTCCAGATATCCCAGGCAAGGGCAAGAACCTAACCGAGGTGACCTCCTGGTGGTTTGAAAGGCTCGACTACCCAAACCACCTCTCTGATGAGCTTGAGGTCCCCAAGGAGGTTCAGGGTCGTGCGGTGATTGTGAAGAAGCTTGAGATGTACCCGGTTGAGTGCGTGGTAAGGGGTTACCTTGCTGGCTCTGGTTACAAGGAGTACTTAGAAACCGGCAAGGTCTGCGGCATCGAACTTCCACAGGGGCTAGAAAACGGTGATCGTCTGCCGCATCCGATCTTTACCCCCGCCTACAAAGCCCCTCAGGGAGAAAAGGACGAGAACATCAGCTTCGAAAGAGTTGCTGAGCTTGTTGGTCCTGATATTGCTGAGCGCCTAAGGGACGACAGCATAAGAATCTTCATCAATGCTTCTCAGGCGGCTGAAAAAGCCGGGTTGATTCTCGCCGACACCAAGTTTGAGTTTGGCAATGACCCAAGAACCAATGTCCTTACCCTCGGCGACGAGGTCCTCACACCAGACAGCTCGAGGTATTGGGACAGGGGCGAATGGGAAAGCGGAAGAAGAGATGCGAGCTTCGATAAACAAATAGTTCGCAACTGGCTCGAGGAAAACTGGGACAAGGTATCTCAGCCTCCGACATTGCCAGAGGACATCGTCTCCCTCACCGCCCAGCGCTACAAGATGCTCGCCGAGAAACTAACCAGCAATAACAATTAGGGTTATCTCGTGCTTAGAACACCGCTGTTTGACGAACATGAGGCCATGGGGGCCGCCTTCACGGACTTTGGCGGCTGGGAGATGCCTGTCCGCTATGGCTCCGATCTAGACGAGCACCACGCCGTGAGAAACTCCGCAGGACTGTTTGACATCAGCCACATGGGCGAAATCAGGGTCAAGGGCGAAGCCGCAGAACTACTTGACTACGCACTGGTTTCCAAGCTCAGCGGCATGAAGAACGGCAAGGCCAAATACACGATGATTTGCAATGCAGACGGCAAGGTCATTGATGACCTAATCGTCTATCGC
>JBDQMQ010000018.1:0-10724 GCA_040262185.1 Aquiluna sp.
GGTCATAGAGCTTCTCGAGAGTCTTGCGGAAGACCGGCGAGTTCTTTCTGACGTTGTCAACAATCTTCTCTTTGTCGTAGATGTCGAGGTTGGCAAGCGCCACCGCACACGCAACCGGGTGACCTCCGAAGGTGTAACCGTGGGCGAGGGTCTTGGTGCCGTCATCGAATGGTGTGAAGAACTTTTCCTTCAAGTACAGAGCACCCAGCGGCTGCGCACCCGAGGTGATGGCTTTTGCGGTGACCATCATGTCAGGCTGGATGTCGTAGCGCTGTGAGCCGAACATCTCACCAGTTCTGCCGTAGCCGGTAATGGTCTCGTCTGCCACCAGGATTACGTCGTACTTAGTACAGATTTCCCTGATTCTTTGGAAGTAAGCCTTGGTGGCAGTGAAGCAGCCACCGGCGTTTTGGATTGGCTCAACGAAGAAGGCAGCAACCGTATCGGGCCCTTCAAACAAGATGGCCTCCTCGAGCCTGTTTGCAGCCCAGATTCCAAACTCGTCCTCATTCTTAAACTCATGCGGAGCGCGGTAGTAGTTGGTATTTGGAACCCGGAATGCCGATGGCACTAGTGGCTCGAACATCTGCTTGAAGGCAGGAATACCGGTGATCGATAGAGCACCGTGACTTGTCCCGTGATAGGCCGTCATCCGGGAGATGACCTTGTGCTTCTGTGGCTTGCCGGTCATGCGGAAGTACTGCTTTGCGATCTTCCATGCCGACTCGACGCCCTCGGTGCCGCCGGTGGTGAAGAAAATTCGGGTCATGCCCTCGGGCGCGTAGGAGAGCAATCTTTCAGATAGCTCAATGGCCCTTGGGTGGTGGTAGGACCAAAGCGGCATGAAGTCCAGCTCCATCATCTGCTTCTGTGCCGCATCCGCAAGTTCCTGGCGGCCGTGGCCTATGTTGCATGTGAAGAGCCCTGACAGGCCGTCAATTACCTTGCGACCCTTGGAATCAATCAGGTAGTGACCCTCGCCGCGTTCGATGATCGTCATGTCGATCTTCTGGTAGGGGCTGTGACGGGTGAAGTGCAACCAGGAGTGCTTCTTGGCGGCCTCCTGCCACATCTTGTCGCCAACCTCCTTGCCGGCCTTCATCGCCTCATAGAGCTTGAGTTCAGCGCTTGATTTCGGCTTGGGCTTAACCCTGCCGATTATCCCCTTCAGGGGGTTAGTTTTTCTGCTCTCTGAAATCGCCATCGATTATCACTTCTTTACTTTGTTTGGGCCCTATCGGGTTCCCCAGTTGTAAAACTGCTTGTGCAGCTTTAGGTAGACAAATGTTTCTGCAGAGGTTACCTGAGGAAGCGTCCTAATTCTTTGATTCAGGAGGGCAATCAGGTGGTCATCATCCTCACAGACAACCTCGACCATCAGATCGAAGCTTCCGGCCGTGAGAACGACATAGTCGACCGCGGGCAGAGTCGAAAGTGCCTCGGCCACCTCGGTGACGTCGCCTATGCATTTAATGCCGATCATTGCCTGACGAGAAAAGCCCAGACGCAGCGGGTCGGTGACGGCAACAATCTGCATCACGCCAGAATCGGTTAGCTTCTGAACCCGCTGTCTAACAGCGGCCTCAGAAAGCCCTACGACCTTTCCAATCTCGGCATAGGACTTCCGACCATCATGCTGCAACTGCTCGATGATCTGCTTTGAGATTTCGTCGAGCTGCGACTGCCGCGTTCTGGTCGTCCTGGACATGGGTCGAGTATCACACCAAATCAGCTGCGAAAATAGGTATTCCGCAGTTTTTTTACAAATAAGTTACGAAATCGGCACTCTTTTTCATTTTTAATGTCGGGTAGACCATTGCGGGTCTAGCATCAATGTACCTATCTCAATGAGGAGTGAATTCAGTTGTCAGTAAGAAAGCTTCAGAACTTCGTTGGTGGCAAGTACGTAACCCCGGCTGCCAGCGGGGTGAGCGATGTCATCAACCCATCAACCGAAGAGGTATACGCTCATGCACCGGTGTCCGGTGCCGAGGATGTGAACCACGCATTTGAGACAGCTCATGCGGCTTTCAAAGAATGGTCGCAGGTCACACCAGCTGAGCGCCAGCTCGCACTATTCAGAATTGCAGACGAGCTCGAGAAGCATGCTGACAAGGCGGCTGACCTAGAGAGCGAGAACACGGGTAAGCCGAGAGCAACCCTCGTCGACTACGAGATGGTCCCTTCCGTTGATCAGATTCGCTTTTTTGCTGGTGCCGCCAGGAACCTAGAGGGCAAGGCAACGGCTGAGTACACAGCTGACCACACCTCGTCGATTAGGCGGGAGCCAATCGGCGTGATCGGCCAGGTAACCCCCTGGAATTACCCGCTGAACATGGCGGTGTGGAAGTTTGCTCCGGCAATTGCCGCCGGTAACACCATCGTTCTAAAGCCTTCGGACACTACTCCTTCGTCCACACTCTTTTTGGCCGAGATTGCAAACAAGCACCTGCCTCCTGGAGTCTTCAATGTCATCACGGGCGACCGCGACACCGGACGCATGATGGTTGAGAACCCGATCCCGCAGATGGTCTCGATCACAGGTTCGGTCCGTGCCGGTATGGAGGTCGCGAAGTCAGCTTCTTCAGACCTCAAGCGAGTTCACCTCGAGCTCGGTGGTAAGGCACCGGTGATCGTCTTTGACGATGCCGAGATGGAGAAGGCTGCCGCGGGAATCGTAGCTGCGGGATTCTTCAACGCCGGCCAAGACTGCACAGCTGCCACCAGGCTGCTGGTTCACGAGAAGGCCTACGACTCATTCATGGCCGCACTTCTGGCCGAGGTCAAGGCGAGTGCGAAGGTGGGAATGCCAACCGACCCCGACGTCCTGTTTGGTCCGGTCAACAATTCTTCTCAGCTAGAGCGAGTTCAAGGGTTTATCGATCGAGTTCCTGCCCACGCCAAGGTCGAAATGGGCGGCAACAGGCTCTCAGGCAAGGGATACTTCCTTGAGCCGACAGTGCTATCTGGTTTCAAGCAAGACGACGAGCACATCCAGCAGGAGATCTTTGGGCCAGTACTTACCGTCCAGAAGTTCAAGGACGATGAGCAGGCTTTGACCTGGGCAAACGACGTGAAGTATGGACTTGCCTCCTCCGTCTGGACCACCAACCACACCAGGGCCATGCGTTTTGCTAAGCATCTGGACTTTGGTGCTGTCTGGATTAACTGCCACATCCCACTTGCAGCTGAGATGCCTCACGGCGGCTTCAAGCACTCGGGCTATGGCAAAGATCTCTCGGCCTACGGGTTCGAGGACTACACGCGCGTCAAGCACGTTATGCACTACATCGGAGACTGAAAGTAAAAGTTAGATTTCATTTACGGCGTTGGAAGGAATTTGTGCCAAACTTTGAGCAATTCGGATTCAACCGAAGCGCCTGAGAATGAATACAAGCCGCGATGAGCGGATTTAGGAGAGAAGCAATGAAGCGAGAACTACCGCAAGACCCAATGCTGCGGGACCTAGTTCAGATGGCTAGAAATCACCAGATTTCCAGGCGCGCGGCACTGGCCGGAGTTGGTGGAACGGCAGCTGCACTTACCCTTGCATCCTGCGCACCGGCAGACGAGGGCCAGGTTGCAGCGACCGACGTTTCCGACTCAGAAAAGGTGTTGGTCTGGCACAACTGGCCTGCCTACATGGACGAGGATGACGACGGCAACTACCCAACGTTAGAGCGTTTCCAGGCTGAGAGCGGAATCAGCGTCGATTACCGCATCGAGATTGACGACAACGACACGTGGTATGCGAAGGTCAAGGACCAGCTTGAGCTGGGCGCCGACATCGGCGCTGACGTAGCCTGCCCAACGGGTTGGATGGCATCGAGGCTTCAGAACCTTGGCTACCTGCAGACCTATGACAACAACAACATGCCAAACAAGGTCGCAAACATTGCGCCTAGCTACCTAGGTTCCGCTGAGGACCCAGACCGCATCTACTCAATTCCGTGGCAGGCAGGCTTCGCCGGCATTGGCTACAACAAGCAGGCCTACAAGGATGCAACCGGCAAGGACGCCCCAGGTTCAATGGCTGACCTTTGGGCCGCAGAGCTTAAAGGTCGCGTCGGACTTCTCTCTGAGATGCGCGACACAGTTGGCCTTGTGCTGATGAGCCAGGGCATCGACATCACTTCCAGCTCAAGCCTCAGCGAGGACGCCTTCCTGGCTGCCCTCGATGCAATCAAGGAGCAGAGTGACGCCGGACAGCGCTACAACGGTCGCGGTAACTGCTACCTCGATGACCTAGCGACTGGAAACATCATTGCCTCCACGGCATGGTCAGGTGATATCACAGTTATCAACTACGAGGCCGGCACCGACGATGACCCAGAGCCATTCGGATTCATCTTCCCTGAGTCTGGTGCCACGCTGTGGGCCGATGTGTTCGTTACTCCTAACGGCGCGACTCACAAGCGCAACGTTGAGGAGCTAATCAACTTCTACTACGACCCAGCAAATGCAGCAGAGCTGGCACTTTGGGTGAACTACATCACCCCGGTAGTTGGTGCACAGGATGCTGCAGCCGAGGAAGACCCAGAGCTAGCAGAGAACCAGCTAATCTTCCCTAACGCTGACACCCTGTCCAACTCGAAGGCCTTCCGTTCGCTCACCGGTCAGGAAGAGCAGCGCTTTGCATCTGCTTGGCAGAACCTACTGCTAGGGGCTTAGTGTCCGCTGACTTCGTTGCTCGCGGTCAAGACCTCGAGTTAGAGAGTATTCGCAAGGAGTTCCCCGGTTTTGTTGCGGTCGATGACCTCGACCTCAAGATTCCGGCCGGGGAATTCTTTGCGCTACTTGGCCCATCGGGCTGTGGCAAGACCACGACCCTGAGGATGATTGCCGGCCTCGAGACTCCTAGTGCGGGCCGCATCCTGATTGGCGGCAACGATGTCACCGACCAAAAGCCACACCAGAGGCCGGTAAACACCGTCTTCCAGAACTACGCACTGTTCCCACATATGAGCGTGGAGGATAACGTCGCGTTTGGACTAAAGCAGCGCAAGGTCGATAACCCTCAACAGCGGGCTCAGGCCGCTTTAGAGATGGTTGAGCTTCAACACCTGGCGGCCCGGAGACCACAGCAACTGTCGGGAGGACAGCAACAGCGTGTAGCGCTTGCTCGTGCGCTCGTAAACCGACCCGCACTGTTGCTTCTGGATGAGCCACTGGGAGCTCTAGATCTCAAGCTGCGCAGGCAGATGCAGATTGAGCTGAAGGCGATTCAGATGGAGGTGGGCCTCACATTCCTCCACGTCACCCACGACCAGGAAGAGGCCATGGACATGGCCGACACCGTTGCTGTGATGAACCACGGTCACATCGAGCAAATGGGCGCCCCCGAGGCCCTTTACGACAGGCCCAAAACGGCATTCGTCGCTAAATTCTTGGGACAGTCAAATATTTTTGTTGGCGAGGTTGCCGAAGCCGATGATGCAAAGCTCGCTATTAACTTCAAGGGACACAGGCTTGCCGCGCCGGCAGCGAGGGTTGAAAAAACCAAAGGCAAAGTTGCAATCGGTGTTCGTCCGGAAAAGACCTCTTTCCACCCCGAGAAGCCAGCAAGTGATCCGGCCGTAAATACCCTGGGCCCGGGAACCATCACCGACATTCGATTTACAGGAGTCTCTAACCAGTATCAAATCGAGATTCCGGACGTTGGCGAGATAACAGTGTTTGCACAGAACGTCGGAAAATCACCAGTGGTTGAGCTTGGAGCCGAGGTCTGGGTTAGCTGGAAGGTGGAGCACAGCTTTGGGCTTGCAGATCTGCCAACCGGCGAAGAAGAAGTCGCAGAGTAGGGCCTAGAGGTGGCATTCGTAGCTTTAGGACCGCAGGCACCGGTTGCAAGCCAAAAGCCCACCAAGACCGGTCGCGTTGCTCTCTACCTTCTTTTGCCGGGACTTTTCTACCTGGGTCTTTTCTTCCTAACCCCGCTTTTCTCGCTGATTCTGACCTCCCTGAAGGCTCCCAGTCCCTCCGGTGCCATTGGTCGCTACGATGTCGCCCTCGAGATTGGCAACTATGGCTTCGCCCTAGGCCAATATGCCCCTCAGATTTTTCGCTCATTTAGTTTTGCCCTGATTGCAACTGTCATCGCCCTGGCAATCAGTTACCCAATTGCATACTTCATCGGAGTCACAGCGAGGAACCGCCCGCTTCTCAAGGGCATGCTCCTCACACTGGTCATTGCTCCCTTCTTTATTTCGATGCTGCTGCGCACCTTTGCGTGGAAGCAAATCTTCTCGAATGATTCGTGGCTCCTGAATACCCTGAAAGACGTCGGTTTGATGGGTGCCGATAGCTACATAATCGGAACAGACTTTGCCGTGATTTTTGGGCTGGTCTATAACTTCATTCCGTTCATGACACTGCCTATTTATGCCTCACTAGACAGGCTTGATCTGAGGCTCGTTGAGGCCGGTCAAGATCTCTACGCAAACTCCTTCACGACGTTCCGCAAGATCACTTTCCCGCTCTCGATGCCTGGTGTCATCTCTGGCACTCTGCTTACCTTCATACCTATTAGCGGCGACTACGTTGTTGCCAGCAGAGACTTCCTAGGCAGCACCGACACCGCGATGATCGGCAACGTGGTCGAGGCAAACTTCCTGCGGATTCAGGATTACCCAACGGCCTCGGCGCTATCGGTGCTTCTCATGGCTGCGATTGTCATCCTGGTCTCTGCCTACGTTCGCAGGAGCGGAACGGAGGACCTGCTGTGAAGCTTTCACTTGGCAAGTACCTACTTCCCACCTACGTTGCCCTCACCTTCGCATTCTTGGCGATTCCAATCATTTACACATTCGTTTTCTCGTTCAATGACTCCATCAAGTCGAACATCATTTGGCGCGGCTTTACCTTGGACAACTGGCTGGATGTTTGCAACCAGCAGGAGGTCTGTGATGCGTTTGGAAACTCTGTAATCGTTGCCGTAAGCGCGACTGTGGTTGCGACGATTCTGGGGACCATGATCGCTATCGCACTTGTGCGCTATCGCTTCCGTTTCCGCAGCGCTACAAACCTGCTGCTGTTCCTGCCTCTGGCCACCCCCGAGGTGGTTATGGGAGCGGGACTCGCAGCGCAGTTTTTGGACTTTGGGTGGCAAAAGGGTCTGCCGACCGTCATCATCGCTCACACGATGTTCACCCTGAGCTTTGTTGTGGTGACGGTGAAGGCGAGGGTTGCCACACTCGATCCTGCACTTGAGGAAGCTGGTCGCGACCTCTATGCAAACGCAGCTCAGGTTTTCTGGCGCATTACCTTCCCGCTACTTCTGCCGGGCATCCTGGCCGCTGCGATGTTGGCATTTGCGCTTAGCTTCGACGACTTCATCATCACTCAGTTCAATTCAGGTGCGGTGGACACCTTCCCCAAGTTCGTCTACACAGCAGCCGCAAGAGGCATCCCCGCAGAGGCAAACGTAATCGGCTCGTTCGTGTTCCTGGTTGCTATTGCGATTGTGCTGGTAGTTCAGATTCGCTCGTCCAGGAAGCAGAAGAAGCTAATCACCAAATAACTCGGCTACTGCCTCGCGGAAGTGGTTCAGGTGACGCTCTACGTCTTCCTGCCTTGTCTCCGGGCTCATCAAAGTCATGTTGTGAAACGGGGTCATGAGTATTCCGCGGTTCAGCGCGTGCAGCTGCAGAAACTGCTGAAGCTCAAAGTCCTCAGCCGCCGCCGCCTCGGCGCCGGTCTTGGGTGCAGTCGAGCGGAAGCTGTATTCGCCCCTGCAGCCAACGCGGGACACTTGCCATTCAAGCCCAAACTCATCGATAATTTCCTGAATGCCCTGCTGCCACATAATTGCAAGCGACTCCATGTGTTCAAAGGCTTTCTCAGTTAGCACCTTGGTTAGGGTTGCCCCAACAGCAGCCATTGATAGCGCGTTTCCGGCGAGGGTTCCACCAACCCCACCCACATCAATACTCTCCAGCTCCATTGATGCCGCGATGGTCTCCGCAAGGGTCTGAGTCATTCCATACGCCCCGACTGCAATGCCACCACCAATGGTTTTCCCGAGCACCAGCGCATCTGGCTTTAGGCCAAGTTGCGCTGTCATGCCTCCTGGTCCAGCGGAGAGAGTGTGGGTCTCATCAAGAATCCAGATGATCTCGTATTTTCTACACAGCTCTTGCATGCCCTCCAGATAGCCGTCATCGGGCAGCACGATCCCGATGTTTGTGAGCGCCGGCTCCATTAGCATCGCGGCCACCTCACCGGTCGCGAAGGCGGCCTCTGCAGCAGCGAGGTCGTTGAAGGGGATCGAGACAGTCGTCTGCTCTAGGGGAACAGGAGCACCGATGTTGTTTTTGCGAGATGTGGTGCTGCCATCGGGCGCAAGGTTTGCAAATGTCTCGTCTACGGTGCCGTGGTAGCAGTAGTCATGGACCGCAATCTTCTGCCTGCCCGTGACGTGCCTAGCAAAGCGAATCAGGTGTCGGTTGGCATCTGTCGCGCTAAGAGTGAACTGCCACTTGGGCAAGCCAAACCTGCGCTCGAGTTCTCTGGCGTTCTTGGCCGCCTGCTCGGTTGGGAGCATGAGTGTGATGCCCTTTTCGGCCTGCTCGCTAATGGCTAAAACTGTTGGCTTGGGGGAGTGACCTGACATTGAACCGGTGTCGCCAAGGCAGAAGTCGGTGTATTCGTTGTCGTCAAGATCTATGAATCTGGCTCCCGAGGCGCTTTTTACATAAACAGGGAAGCCTCCTGGCCACTTGGCCATCCAAATCATGGGGACTCCAGCAAGCATGCTGTCCTTGCCGGAATTGTGAGCTAACGAGCTTGCTGGGTGGGTCTCCTGAAAGCGCCTTTGTTCGCGCTGGAAAAGCTCAGCCAAACGCTCACGATGCGGATAAGTCGAACTCATGAATCACCTTTGACTCTTGCGGGTTTCCCCTGGATTTGGTGGAGCTAGAGCTTGGCAAGTCCAGCTGCAAGAACGTCAAGTGCGTCGTGCAGCAGCTCGTCACTGATGGCAAGCGGAGGTAGGAATCTTAGGACGTTGTTGTAGGTACCGGCATTGAGCACTAAAACGCCGTTTTGGTGGCAGTGCTTCATCACTGCATCGGTGGCCTCGGGGTTTGGGTCCAGGGACCCTGGCCTAACCAGCTCGATCGCCTGCATCGCGCCCTTGCCACGAACATCTCCAATTACCGGGTAGTTGTTTTGCATTGCAGTGAGCCTGCCTGAGAGAATCTCGCCAATTTGCTCTGCTCTTTCAAACCAGCCGCCCTCTTCGAACTGCTCCATAACCGCGACCGCAGCGGCAACGGCAGTGGGGGAGCCACCGAAGGTTCCTCCGAGTCCGCCTGCGTGGGCGGAATCCATAATCTCGGCCCTGCCGACAACCCCTGAGAGCGGCATGCCGCCTGCAATTCCCTTGGCAACAGTGATGAGGTCAGGCTCAAAGCCCTCCTCCCACTCGCTGGCAAACCACTTTCCAGTCCTTGCCATGCCGCTTTGAACCTCGTCAGCGACCAGCACGATGCCGTTGGCCCGGGTCCACTCCTGCAGGGTCAGTAAGAAGCCGGGGGCCGGGATAATGAAGCCGCCCTCGCCCTGGATTGGTTCGATAAACAGTGCTGCAAGTTGTGATGCACCAACCCGCTTTTCTAGGTAGGTGATTGCCCTGGTTGCTGCCTCGGGCCCAGTCATACCCTCAGGGTCTCTAAACGGGTAGCTCATGGGAGCATGGTGGACGCTGCCAGCAAGAGGCCCAAAGCCGGTTCCATAGGGATGAGCCTTGAAGTTCATGGCCATCGTGAGATTGGTGCGGCCGTGGTAGGAGTGGTCAAAGACTGCAATCTCGGTCCGACCGGTCGCTTTGCGGGCAATCTTTACCGCGTTCTCGACTGCCTCTGCACCCGAGTTGAAAAACGCAGCCTTTTTCTTTTTCCCGCACGGAGCGTGGCTCGTGAGTAGTTCAGCTGCCCTTACATACGGCTCGTAGGGAGCAACGGTGAAAAGGGTGTGGGTTAGTTTGGCGACCTGCTCCTGAACAGCGGCCACGAGCCTTTCGTTGGTGTGACCAATGGTGACCACACCAATGCCCGAGCCCATGTCAATCAGGTGATTACCATCGGCGTCTTTCAAGATAGCGCCGTGCGCCTCTTCGATGAAGATTGGCAACATGGTGCCAACTCCCGCGGAGACGACCTCGGTTCGACGCTTTTGCAGGGCGACGGAATTTGGCCCTGGAATGGCGGTGACGACGTGGCGCTTTTGCTCGAGAGTCATGTCAGAAGTCTAGATTCTCAAAGCTGTTTTCTGGCTCAAGATCCAGAACTTCGAAGCGGGTTCTAAGCTTTCCCTATGCGCTCGGTGATAGTTCTTGGTTCTACCGGTTCGGTTGGCTCTCAGGCTCTGGACCTAATCAGGCAGTTTCCCGACCGGTTCAAGGTGGTCGGGATCTCGGCAAACACCTCCACAGAGCTTTTAGAGCAGCAGCGCATTGAGTTTGGGTTGACTCGCGACGAGGTTGCCCTGGGAGCAGACGAGGCAGCCAAGCTGGCAAGAGATATTCAGGCCGATGTTTTGGTACACGGCATCAGCGGCTCCGCCGGACTGGCCGCCACCCTTGCGGCCCTTGAGAGCGGCAAAACACTTGCCCTGGCTAACAAGGAGTCGCTCATCGTTGGCGGTGAGCTTGTCACCAGCCTTGCAAGCCCGGGCCAGATTGTTCCGGTTGACTCTGAGCATTCGGCGCTCGCGCAATGTCTGAG
>JBDQMQ010000019.1:0-4544 GCA_040262185.1 Aquiluna sp.
GCATTGCCGCGACCGTCTCAGCCCAGCTCTACACCCTGCCAATCATTCTTTACCTGCAACCCTCACTTCCGGTCTACTCAGTTCTTGCAAATTTGCTAGTGGAGCCGCTGGTTGCACCAATAACGATCTTGGGTCTGATGGCCGTGCTCACAATTTGGATACCGCCCATATCGTCTTTGATTAGCTTCATCGCATCTTTAGGCAGTAACTGGATTGTTGTTGTAGCGAGCAATCTTGCCCCAATGCCTTTTGTCAGGCTTCACTTCATTGACGGGCCCATCGGGGTCTTGCTGGCCTCAAGCTTGGTTGTTGCTCTCAGCCTCTACTTTTCAACAAGCCGAGCTTTCCTGAGAACTGCTGCTAAGACTTACATGGCGGGAGTCGTTGTCCTATCGGGGGCTTGGATTGCAACCGATTTCCTAAGGAGCGAAACCTTTGCCGGCAGCTGGCAGATCTTCTTTTGTGACGTCGGTCAAGGTGATGCCGCACTTATTCGAAGCCAGGGCAAGACGATTCTGATCGACTTGGGACCTCGTCCAGAGGAGCTGAGCAGTTGTCTTGAAAAGGCTCGAGTTAGCTCATTGGATGCAGTATTTCTGAGCCACTTCGATGCCGACCATGTCGGGGGAGTACTTGCACTCAGAGAGTTACCTGTGGGGCAACTGGTGGTCTCTGGCTATCGAGACGATCGTCCCCTGGTGGAACTTGTGGGCAAGGTGGCTAAGACCAAGGGTGTGGAAATCACCGTTGGTTTCGAGGGAATGTCAGGAACCCTAGGAAGTTTCCAGTGGCAGATCCTCGCACCTACAGCGACAGCGGCTGAGGCCTCCCACAGTAACGATGCATCTTTGGTGCTACTGGTCGAAAACAGGGACTTCTCTGTTTTGTTCCTGGGTGATTTGGGAGAGGCTGGGCAAGATCGGCTAATGGCGCGAAACCCTAAGGTGATTGCGGACCTTGCGTCCAAGACCCTTGTGACAAAGGTTGCTCACCACGGTTCGGCTGACCAGTCAAGGTACTTTTACAGAGCTTTAGATTCTGAATATCTGGTCTTTTCAGTTGGTAAGAACGACTATGGACATCCCGCCAAATCGGCTTTAGCGCTGTCCTGGCAAAGTGGTGCTGAGATTCTGAGGACAGACAAGCTTGGGCACATCGCCATGGGGCACGATCAAGAGCTTCGCTATCGCTACAGCGGTAAACTGACCGCGTGAGCGGCACGGTGCACTGGTTTGATGCGAGGCCCGCTCCGCTCGTGCTGGTGGTGGGGCCAGAAAACTACCTTGCCTCAAAGGCAATTCGGCTAATAAGGGAAAGCCTTCGCGGCGAGAATGCCGCGTTGGAAGTTTCTGAAATTCCGGAGGGTAGTTATTCCGCGGGAAGCCTATTTGACTATGCCTCGCCGTCTTTGTTCGCGGAGCCACGGCTGGTAATCATTCAGGGTGCAGGAGAGGGGCTTCTTGAAGATCTAAAGCAGTTAATCGAAAATCCAGTAGATAGCTGCACCGTGGTGGTGAGGCTCCCAAACATGGTTGGCCACAGCGGCAAGATCCGTAAGGAGCTTGCTAAGCAGGCACTGAGTGTGAGCTGTGAGGAGCTCAAAAAAGATGCTGAGCGAATCGATTTTGTGAAGCGCGAGTTTGGCGCGCGCGGCGTGCCCATTGAGCAGCCTGCAATTAGAGCACTTGTGGGGGCCTTTGCTTCAGATCTGGGAGAACTTGGGGCCGCGTGCTCACAGTTGAGCTCCACCCACGCCAAAGTCAGCTTGCAGGATGTTGAGCTAGCTTTTGGGGGCCGGGTTGAGACAAATGCCTTCAAAATCGCTGATGCTGCCCTCTCAGGAAATGCTGCCGAGGCCATTCGACTCTTTAGGCACGGATTTGCAACTGGTATTGACTCAGTTGCACTCGTTGCAGCTCTGAGCATGAGAATTCGTCAACTTGCAAGGCTCTTCAACGACAGAAATGCAGCTCCTGCAACTCTTGGCATGCAGCCATGGCAAATTGATAAGGCTAGAAAAGAACTCAACCGATGGCAGGAAGAGGACCTGGCGGGGCTTGTCCGCTTGGCCGCACAGACGGATGCCGAGGTCAAGGGTGCTTCCCGCGACCCGGAGTACTCAGTCGAGAAGCTTCTTCTTGCAATGGCCAGGGCAAACTAAAAGGGCCAAGACTCAAAGTCTTAGCCCTACTAGTAAAGAAACTTCGATTTAGAGGCTTGCTACCTTCTTGGCGATTGCGCTCTTGCGGTTAGCTGCCTGGTTCTTGTGGACAACGCCTTTACTTACAGCCTTGTCTAGCTTGCGGGTTGCGTTCTGAAGAGCTGCTTCTGCGGCCTTCTTGTCTCCCGAGTTTGCAGCTTCGCGGGCGGCACGAACTGCGCTCTTTACCTCGGTGCGGACTGCCTTGTTACGCTCTTCAGCCTTACGGTTGGTGCCGATCCGCTTGATTTTGGACTTAATGTTGGCCATGTTTCACTTTCTAAAAAGAAAAATCTGTTTTCTTGGGAGATACCCCAGAACAAGCTAAAACTCTACCAGTGTGATTATTTATGGGCAAGCATCTGAGAGAATTGGGGCTCATTCGCTTTTTCCACAATTGAGGTCAGTTTGTCGCCACGTGCAGCCAAGGCTTTAGAGCCCAGTCAGACGCCTGCTGACCTAATCCGAAATTTTTGCATAATCGCTCACATCGATCACGGTAAGTCGACCCTGGCCGACCGGATGCTGCAGCTAACCGGCATCGTCTCTGACCGCGAGATGCGCGCACAGTACCTCGATCGCATGGACATTGAGCGTGAGCGAGGTATCACCATCAAAAGCCAGGCCGTGAGGCTGCCATGGGAGCTTGAGGGTCAGGCATACGCGCTAAACATGATTGACACCCCCGGCCACGTCGACTTTACGTATGAGGTGTCACGCTCACTGGCGGCTTGCGAAGGCGCAGTGTTGTTGGTGGATGCCGCTCAGGGCATTGAGGCACAAACGCTAGCCAATCTCTATCTGGCCCTAGAGAACGACCTTGAAATCATCCCGGTGCTCAACAAGATTGACCTTCCGGCTGCCCAGCCCGAGAAGTTTGCCGAAGAGCTTGCGAACCTTATTGGCGGAGACCCAGATGACTGCCTGAGAGTCTCCGGGAAGACTGGCGCGGGCGTTGCAGAGCTTATGGACCTAATCGTAAAAAGAGTTCCGGCACCAACCGGTGACTCGGATGCACCGGCTAGAGCAATGATCTTTGATTCGGTTTATGACTCCTACCGCGGCGTTGTCACCTATGTCAGGATGATTGACGGGTCACTCAAGCCTCGCGAGAACATTCAGATGATGTCCACAAGGGCTGTCCACGAACTTTTAGAAATTGGTGTCATCTCCCCAGAGCCTGTTGCGACAAAGGGTCTTGGAGTCGGTGAGGTCGGATACCTAATAACCGGCGTGAAGGACGTCAGGCAGTCAAAAGTCGGTGACACGGTCACAACTAAAACCAAGCCCGCCAGTGCTCCACTCAAGGGCTACGCAGAGCCCAAACCAATGGTCTTTTCGGGAATCTATCCAATTGATGGCAGTGATTACCCAGACCTGCGCGAGGCGCTGGACAAACTTCGACTCAGCGATGCATCGCTGGTCTATGAACCCGAGACATCAGCGGCACTGGGCTTTGGGTTTAGGTGTGGATTCCTCGGACTTTTGCACCTAGAAATCATCACCGAGAGGCTAGAGCGGGAGTTCGGACTTGCACTCATTGCCACCAGCCCCTCCGTGGTTTATCACGTTCGCAAGGATGATGGCACCGAGTTGGTTGTCACCAACCCCTCCGAATACCCCGACGGCAAGATTGCCGAGGTTGAGGAACCGATGGTGAAGGCGACCATCCTGGCACCCAAGGACTACGTCGGAACCATCATGGAGCTTTGCCAAACCAAGCGTGGAAGCATGATGGACATGCAATACCTGGGTGAGGACAGGGTTCAGATTCGCTACCGCTTGCCACTGGCAGAGATTGTCTTTGACTTCTTCGATCAGCTCAAGAGCAAGACCCAGGGTTACGCTTCGCTGGACTATGAGGACGACGGCTTTAATGTTGGAGACCTGGTGCGAGTGGATTTGCTATTGCAAGGCGAGCGAGTCGATGCCTTTTCGGCAATTGTCCACAAGGACAAGGCCTACGCCCATGGGGTAAGGATTGCGGGCAAGCTAAGGGAGCTAATCCCGAGGCAGCAGTTCGAGGTCCCGATTCAAGCGGCTGTCGGGGCCCGAGTAATTGCGAGGGAGACCATTCGTGCCATCCGGAAGGACGTTCTTGCCAAGTGCTACGGCGGCGACATCACAAGAAAGCGCAAGCTGCTCGAGAAGCAAAAAGAGGGTAAGAAGCGCATGAAGATGGTCGGTCGCGTCGAGGTGCCACAAGAGGCCTTCATCGCTGCCCTGAGCTCGGATGACAGCAAGGCGGCGAAGAAATAGTTGCCCGGCGCACTTCCGGTTGGAGCCCCTTGGCCAAAGGACAACCAGCTCAATAGAGACCCAGGCAACAGAAGTTTTCATGCCT
>JBDQMQ010000019.1:4554-10399 GCA_040262185.1 Aquiluna sp.
ACCTACACCGCCAAGGAATTGGGCGGCGTCAATCAGTCAACCTTTCATGAGCACCTGATTAGCGAGATCGCATTTTCTAAACAGGTGCTTGGCGAAATGCCCGCGCTCTCATCGGTATTTATTGGAGGGGGAACGCCTTCGCTTTTCTCAGCTGGGCAAATAGAAGCTGTATTGGAAAGCCTTGGTGCGAGCTTTGGCCTCGCCTTAGATTGCGAGGTGACCCTCGAGGCAAACCCCGAGTCCACAACCCCCGAGTACCTAGCTGAGATTGCCAAGGTGGGGATCACGAGACTCTCCATGGGGGTTCAGAGCTTTGATAGACAGGTGCTCCAGACTCTGGACCGCCAACACGAACCAGAACGGGTTGCTCCTTTGATTGCTGCCGCCAATGAGCTTGGGATGGTGACAAGCGTGGATCTGATTTATGGCGCACCCGGTGAGACATTGGACACTTGGTCCAGGACGCTTAGCGAGGCCTTGGAACTGGGTACTGACCATGTATCGGCGTACTCCCTGATTGTTGAACCAGGAACCAAGCTCGCAAGACAGATTGCTTCTGGGGAAATTGGGCCCACTAGCGAAGACCTAAACGCTGAAAAGTATGAACTTGCGACCAAGAGCCTTGAGGGTGCAGGCCTTGAGTGGTACGAGGTCTCAAATTGGGGCAAACCATCTGCGCACAACAGCGCCTATTGGAAGTCCCAGAACTGGTGGGGGTATGGTCCCGGAGCCCACTCACACATCGATGGAAATCGATTCTGGAACCACAAGCATCCAACCAGCTATCAAAAGGCGCTCTCCGATGGCTCACCTGCCGCAGGGGTTGAACGGCTAACTGAACATCAAATGCTTGAAGAGGAGCTGCTACTTATGCTTCGCACCAAATGGGGGGTCGAGAGAGAGCTATTTGCAAAGCTCAAGGTTCCACCCGAACTGGTTGCGCAGGAAATTAGTCAGGGAAATCTTGAGCTCAGCGGCACCGATCGCATCAGAGTCTCAAGAAAAGGCAGGCTGATAGTTGACGGCCTTGTGGTGAAATTTCTGAGCCATTGAGGGATGAATGTTTAGAATTAGCACTCAGGTTAGGTGAGTGCCAATGATTCCAGATAGATCACTTGATGTCCTGAGGGCGATAGTCCAGGACTTTATTTCGTCTAACCAGCCTGTTGGGTCCAAATCACTGCTCGACCGACATCCACTTGGCGTATCGGCGGCAACGGTAAGAAATGACATGGCACTTCTCGAAGAGGAAGAGCTAATCACTGGCCTCCACACTTCCTCTGGACGCATCCCCACCGAAAAGGGTTACCGACTTTTTGTTGACCATCTCGGAGAAATAAAGCCACTTTCATCAGCGGAAAGAAATGCGATTGAGAGTTTCCTGGATGAAGCGAGCGATCTCGATGATGTGGTTGAGCGGACAGCTAGAAGCCTCTCGCAGCTCACAAACGCCCTCGCCCTGGTTCAGTACCCATCCCTTGGTAGGTCATCTGTCCGCCACATCGAGCTAATTCCCCTGAGCGAGAAGCGCGTTTTGCTAATGCTGATTGTCGACTCTGGCCGCATTCAACAGCTACAGATAGAGAGCTCGGACGCCATAGATGAGGAGCTCATTCACCAACTCAGGGGCAGACTCAACGGAATGCTTGCCGGCGGTCAGCTTGCTGGTGTGGAGGACAAGCTCAAGGGGCTAACCGAGGAGTTCACTCCTGAGCGACGCGGAACCGTGAACAAGATTCTGGACTCTCTCAAGTCACTTGTCGAGGCCAACAGGCAGGAAAAGCTGGTGGTCTCTGGAGCTGCCAACCTCGTGAAACAGGACCAAGACTTCTCGGGTGAACTATCTAAGGTCTTGGAGGCCATTGAGGAGCAGGTTGTACTTCTCAGGCTCTTAGACGAACTTCACTCCGATCAGTTCGGAGTCGGGCTTCGGATTGGTTCTGAGCTTGGACTAGCCAATATCACGCACACGTCGCTGGTTGTTAGTGGCTACGAAAAAAGCGGCACCGAGGTCGCCAAGCTTGGAGTATTAGGCCCGACCCGCATGGACTACTCGGGGAACATTGCGTCAGTGAGAGCTGTTGCTAGGTATCTAACCAAGCTCCTGGAGGGTAATTCTTGAGCGACCACTATCAGGTCCTGGGGGTCTCTCCGGACGCAAGCGCGGATGAGATCAAAAAGGCCTACCGCAAGCTCGCGCGGGAACTGCATCCAGACATCAACCCTTCCGAGGATGCTCAGGAGCGTTTCAAGCATGTTACTCATGCCTACGAGGTCCTCTCCGACCCCAGTACCCGCGCGCAATACGACCGCGGAGGCGAGCAGGGATTTGGGCTCGGCGACATCTTTGACAGCTTTTTCGGTGCTCCACAAAGATCAAGGCGGTCGCGCTCGGAGCGCGGCCAGGATGCTCTTCTGAGGATGGACCTCGACCTTGACGAGGCAATCTTTGGTGCCAATAAAACCTTGACAATCGACACTGCTATCGGTTGCGAAACCTGTTCACAGACCGGGGCAAAACCGGGAACATCGGTGAAGACCTGTGATGTTTGTGGGGGAAGTGGTCAAATTCAACGGCAAGTCCAGTCCTTTATGGGAATGATGGTGACCACCGCACCCTGCAACGTTTGCCGCGGAGCAGGCGAGGTCGTTCCCTCCCCATGCCCCGACTGCCGTGGTCAGGGACGTATCCGTGCTAAGCGCGATCTAGATGTAGAAATACCGGCTGGGGTGAGCGACGGACTTCGGCTTCACCTCCCCGGACAGGGTGAGGTTGGCTTTGCGGGCGGGTCGACCGGGGACATTTACCTTGAGGTCTCGGTCAGGCCGCATCCGGTATTTGCCAGGGACGGTGACGACCTCGTTGCAGTTCTGGAAGTTCCAGTGGCCGATGCAGCCCTTGGTTTCACCACCGAAATTGAGACATTCGATGGCTCTAGCAAGGTGGAGGTCAAGGCCGGTGCTCAGCACGGGGACATCGTGACCCTCAAGGGCCTTGGGGCCAACAGGCTTCGAGGCAGGGGCAGGGGAGACCTTCATCTCCAGGTGAGCGTGCTCACTCCATCAAGGCTCGATTCAAAGTCAAAGGAGATCTTCAAGAAACTCCGCGAACTTCATAAAGAAGACGGTCCAAGACTGGGTAGTCGCCGAGCTAAAGGCCGCTTTTAGTGCACTGGTTCTATGACCCAACCTTCACTAGGGATTCAACGAGAATTCGTAGCGAAGAGATCCAACACTTCAAGTCACTGAGAATCCGAGGTGGCGAAGAGATTGTTGTAACTGACGGCTCAGGAAACTCTCACAGCTGCAAGGCCATCGATCCAGCAAAGGGTGAGGTGCGGATTGCGAGCAGTCGGCATCACGATCGACCGGATGTCAGGATTCAACTAGTACAGGCGATCGCTAAGGGTGACAGGGACGAAATGGCCCTTCAGGCCTCCGTCGAGCTCGGCTGCAGTTCGGTTATCGCCTGGCAGGCTGAGCACTCGATTTCGAGGTGGGATGGCAAGGAGCAAAAAAGTTTAGAGCGTTGGCGGCAAATTGCCGCAGCGGCGATGAAGCAAAGCCAGCAGGCCTACCTGCCGAAAGTTCAAGGCCCACTTGGCTCTTCCGACTTAAAGCCAATTGGCCACGGCATCCTTTTGCTTCCAGAGGCAGAACTCCCTCTGAGCGAGGTTGACCTTGGAGCGACAGAGTACTCAATTGTCGTGGGACCCGAGGGTGGAATATCCAACGCTGAGATCAAACAGCTGACAGCTTCAGGTTTTGTTGCATACCGTCTGGGTGAGTCTGTAATGAGGACAAGCACTGCGGGCCCTGCCGCTATCGCCACAATAAAGACGCTGCGCGGGCTTTGGTGAAGTTGCGTAGTATGAAATTGGAGGACTAATTGGACTGCATTTTTTGCAAGATTGTTGATGGGCAACTAGGCACCGAACTCATTGCTGAAAATGAGCACGCTGTCGCATTTTGGGACATAAAGCCCCTTGCGAAGACCCACATTCTCGTTGTGCCAAGAGCTCACACCAAGAACATTGCTCAGATCACTGGCGCCGAAGAGCTAGCCGGACTTCACGGGCTAATCCGCGAGGTTGCGGCAACATTCACTGACGGTCAGTTCCGTTTGCAGTTCAATAGCGGCGAGCTGGAGGGACAAACTGTCTTTCACACCCATGCTCACGTCCTCTCCGGACGGACGGTTTAGTGCCAAAGCTAAGTTTTGAAGCACCTCCGGTAGCACTTTTGGACCTACTTGGCAGCGAAGACAGCTTGATTAGGCAGCTGGAGAAGGAGATTCCAGGCCTGAAGGTGCAAAACCGCGGCCATGACTTCTCCCTTGAAGGTGAGCAGGGAGCCATTGAGACTGGACAAAGGGTCGTAATGGAGCTGGCAGAGTTAATCAGCCAAGGGATAAGCCCTGACCGCAAGATGGTTACCGAGAGCATCAAGATGCTGGCGGAGAACCAGCTGCCATCAAAGGTGTTGGGCGCTGGGGCTATTCAGACACCGGCCAAGACTGTTCGAGCAAAAACCATGGGCCAAAAGCAATACCTTCAGGCAATCGATGATCACACCATCACCTTTGGTATCGGTCCGGCCGGCACGGGAAAGACTTACCTCGCAGTTGCAAAAGCAGTTGCGGCGCTCTACCGCAAGCAGGTCAGCAGAATCATTCTCACCCGCCCTGCGGTGGAGGCGGGGGAGCGCCTTGGCTACCTTCCAGGAACCTTGAGCGAAAAGATTGATCCCTACCTAAGACCATTGTTTGACGCCCTGCAGGAGATGCTCGAGCCCGATGCGACAGCAAAGCTGATGGAATCAGGGGTAATTGAGGTGGCGCCACTTGCCTACATGCGAGGCAGGACGCTAAATGACAGTTTCATTATCCTCGACGAGGCGCAAAACACCACTGCGGAGCAGATGAAGATGTTCCTTACACGACTGGGATTTGGTTCCAAGATGGTCGTGACAGGGGACATCACGCAGGTTGACCTGCCAACTGGCAAGTCGGGGCTAGATGTTGCAACCGCAATCCTTGCTGATGTCAACGACCTCCACATCGCAAGGCTCTCGAGTAAGGATGTGGTTCGTCACGAGCTGGTGACTCGAATAGTTGACGCCTATGAACGGGCCGGCAAAAAGTGACGATTGAGATTACAAACGAGTCAGAGCTTGAGGTTGACCTAACCCGGGTTCAAAGTCTTGCTGAGCACGTTCGAGAGGCACTCAGACTTCACCCGCTAGTTGATGTCGGTGTGATCTTTGTCGATGAAGCACCGATGAC
The DNA here is from genome assembly GCA_040262185.1 of Aquiluna sp. Taxonomy (GTDB): domain Bacteria; phylum Actinomycetota; class Actinomycetes; order Actinomycetales; family Microbacteriaceae; genus Aquiluna. The sequence goes on from JBDQMQ010000019.1 coordinate 9,839, forward strand.
CGATCTTCATGTGCGTTGGATGGATGAACCCGGTCCCACCGACGTCCTCAGTTTTCCGATGGACGAGCTCAGACCTGGTTCCGAAGAGATGTTGTCCGCAGAGGGTGTGCTGGGGGATGTTGTTATTTGCCCCCAGGTTGCAAGAAGGCAGGCCGAGGTCGCAGGTCACGAAGAGATCAACGAGATTCTTATGCTGCTAACCCATGGCATGCTGCACCTGGTGGGTTTTGACCATGCCGAGCCGGAAGAAGAGAAAGAAATGTTCGCTCTGCAAAAGGAGCTTTTGGATTCGTTCTATGAGGTCGAATCAAATGCTTGAGATTGCAATCGGCCTGGGGTTCCTTTTGATTCTGATTCCATTGGCTGCCGTTCAGACCCATCTGGAGATTGAAGAAGATCCAAGAGCAGGCTCACTCTCGATTGCTAGAGCGTTCCTGATTTCGCTTCTAGCCGCGATTTGGATTGCCCTCTCAGATTCGCTTACGGTGCTGAGCATCACGCTTGCCGGTGTTCTGATGCTGATTTGGTTTGCGCAGCAGTTTGTGGGCAGAAGACTTGGGC
>JBDQMQ010000020.1:0-10071 GCA_040262185.1 Aquiluna sp.
CCACGATGTGGTACTCGTGATCACCAGGCCAGATGCGCCAATCGGGCGAAAGAAGGTGCTGACACCCTCGCCTGTATCCACTCAAGCCGAAGCCCTTGGAATTCCGGTCCTGAAGGCAGACAAGATCGGACCTGATGAGCTGGCTCGAATATCGCAAGTTGGGGCCGACCTGGGAATCGTAGTTGCCTACGGAGCACTGCTCGGACCCAAGGTTCTGGATCAACTTGATTGGTGGAACCTACACTTCAGCCTGCTGCCGCAATGGCGCGGCGCAACACCTCTCCAGCACTCAATCTGGAATGGACAAGGTCAAGGACTAACTGTCTTCAAGCTAAACGCCGGCATGGACACCGGCGACATTGTCGGCTTCACGCCGATGACCTACTCGGCTGACTCTTCAGCCTCAGATCTTCTCCCGGAGCTCGCCGAGAAGGGTGCCGGGCTGATAACCACACTCCTTCGAGAGATGCCAAAGCCATTTGTGCAAGAAGGAAAAGCTACTTATGCCCCGAAGCTCACCAGGGCCGATGCGAAACTCAGCTTCTCTGAAACGGCCGAACTAATTGCGCGCAAGGTTATGGCACTAAACCCAGAACCAATGGCATGGACCCAGTTCCGTGGCGAGCCGATCCGTATCTTGAGGGCCAAGGCCGTGGGGAGCGTTGACTGGTCGGCACTAGACAAGACTGACAAGCCAATTGGGAGTGTTGAACTATCGGGCGAGAAGGTCTTGGTTACCTGCGGCTCTGGAACACGACTTCAATTGACTGAGGTGCAACCTGGAGGCAGGCGAGTCATGACAGGCATTGAGTGGTACCGCGGCCTGCAGGGGAGCGTAGTCCTTGACTGACTCCAGGCAAATAGCTCACGAACTTTTGATGCGCGTGCACGATACCGACGCCTACATCAACCTGCTTCTTCCCAAGACGCTAGCTCGTCACAACGTTGCAGACTCGGAGCGAGGGCTCATTCAAGAGTTGAGCTATGGAGCCCTGCGTTGGCAGCTGCAGTATGACGGTGTCATCGATCACTTCACCAGGGGTAAGGAACTGTCGCAGCCAATTCGAGGCGCACTGCAACTTGGTCTCCATCAGCTTTTTCGCATGAGGGTGCCTACCCATGCCGCAATAAACGAGACGGTAAATCTCGCCAAGCGGATTGAACCCCGTGCAGCAGGGCTAGTCAACGCGGTGCTGAGAAATGCAGAACGAGAGGGCCTCGATAGGTTACTAGTGCAGCTCACAGAGGGTCTTTCTGAGTCCAAGAGGCTCGAAATCCACCACTCGCATCCAGCCTGGGTAATTGACTCTCTCCGTGAGTCACTTCGCTTAGACGGTCGTGAGAGCGAGCTCGTTGAACTCCTTACGGCGAACAATGAAACACCGGAGACGTTTCTGGCAGCGGCCGACGATGAGGCCTTAGCAGCACTTCTTGCGCAAGGTTTACAAGCATCCGCTCAGTCTCCAATCGGGTTTAAAGTTGATGGAAATCCGGAGCCTTACCTGTCTCTGGGCAACATCAGGGTCCAGGACCTAGGGTCACAGCTGGTCGCCATGGTAGCGGCGGAGCTTGCAGACCTGGGAGGAAAGACACTGGATATGTGCAGCGGACCAGGTGGTAAGTCCGCAATTTTGCAGGGCAGGATGAGAGCATCAGGTGGCGAACTTGACTGCATGGAACCCCAGGAGCATCGTGCAGAGCTTGTTCGTCAAGCACTTGGAACAGACCCGATTGGCATAGTTATCGTCGCTCCAGGTCAGCAGGCAGACCGAGACACCTACGACACGATTTTGCTGGATGCACCATGCTCTGGACTGGGGTCAGTAAGACGTAAACCAGAATCCAGACATCGAAAGAAGCAGTCCCAGCTTGCCTCGCTTGCTTCCGTTCAACGAGAGCTTCTCGAGTCATCCTATTCCGCGCTCAAATCAGGTGGAGTGCTTGTCTATGCAACCTGCTCGCCGCTAGTCGAGGAGACGATAACGCCTGTGCAAGACGCACTTGCTAAACACCGCGATCTTGAGCTTATTGATCTGAAGCCAGTTATGAAAGCGATTTCGCCAAACCTGCGCCTAAATGATGCACGCAAGACGATTCAGCTTTGGACACACCTGCACGGAACAGACGCCATGTTTATGGCTGCGCTGAGAAAGAAATAGGCTGATAACGTGCACATCCATCCCTCTCTACTCTCGGCAGACTTTGGCAACATCGAATCCGAGCTGGCATCTATTGCCAGTGCTGATGCTGCACACCTCGATGTAATGGACAACCACTTTGTGCCAAACCTCACCTTTGGCATTCCGGTGGTGCAGCGAATGATCGAGCTTTCGCCCATTCCAACAGACATCCACCTCATGATTGAAAATCTCGATACCGAGGCAATCAAATACGCAGAGCTTGGTGCCCACTCCGTCACTTTTCACATCGAGGCATCAAGAGATCCTGTGAGCACCTGCAGAAAACTTAGAGCGATGGGCGTTAGGGCTGCAATTGCCATTAAGCCGAATACCCCCGTGAGCTCTCTTAGCGGGCTCTTAGAAGAGATTGACATGCTTTTGGTAATGACGGTAGAGCCCGGTTTCGGCGGTCAGAAGCTAATTGCTGAAACTATGCCTAAGGTTGCGGAGGCTCGTGCACTTATTACCAGCTCTAAGTTTGAAATTGCCCTCCAAGTTGACGGGGGTGTAACGCTAGAAAACATTGCTGAATTGGCATCCCTTGGAGCAGACACGTTTGTGGCAGGAAGCTCCGTTTTCGGATCTAGTGACCATGCTCAAAGGATTCTCGAGCTCAGAAAGTCGGCGGTAGCGGGGCTCAATCAGTAATCTAGAGGGCATGAAATCCTTTGACCAGCTCTTTGCCGAGCTCAGCCAGAAAGCAATCGACCGCCCCGAGGGCAGTAACTCCGTAGCGCTATTGGACTCTGGCATTCATGCAATCGGCAAGAAGGTCGTCGAAGAGGCAGCGGAGGTCTGGATGGCTGCTGAGTATGAGTCTGAGAAGGACCTCGCCCTTGAAGCTTCTCAACTTATCTATCACCTTCAGCTTCTACTCATAGCCAAAGGCGTCAAGCTGGAAGAGATTGAGAGGGTTCTCTAATGTTGCGGGTCGCAATCCCTAACAAGGGCATTCTCTCTGACAGCGCGATTTCGATGCTCAAAGAGGCAGGCTACGCAACCAGGAGGGAGCCCTCCGAGCTACACCTGGTCGACGAGGCAAACAACGTCGAGTTTTTCTACCTCAGGCCAAGAGACATCGCCACCTACGTCGGGAGCGGTTCTCTGGACGTCGGAATCACAGGCCTTGACCTCCTGCTGGACTCCGGATCTAAGGCTGAGGAAGTAGCAGATTTAGGCTTTGGTGCTTCGACATTTCGGTTTGCAGCAGAGCCAGGCTCCGGGTTCAAAGAGCCCAAGGATCTAAGTGGCAAAAGGCTTGCAACCGCCTATCCCAGGCTCATCGGTGATTACCTAGCCACAAGTGGGATTGAATGCCAGGTGGTCTCGCTAGATGGGGCTGTTGAATCTGCGGTGAGGCTCGGTGTCGCCGACGCGGTGGCTGATGTTGTTTCAACCGGAAATACCTTGCGAAAGGCAGGGCTTAGCGTCTTTGGCCCAGAGATACTCGCATCCACCGCAAGGCTAATTTCTGCTCCTGGAAAGGCGGCGGATTCAGCCAAGTTGCTTCGAAGACTAAGGGGGGTTCTCGTCGCGAGGGAGTACGTGATCATGGACTATGACTGCCCTAAATCCCTAGTCGAAAAGGCTTCGGTAATAACTCCAGGGATTGAGTCTCCTACCATTTCACCTTTGGCAGATGAGAATTGGGTTGCCATTCGCGCACTCGTGAGGGCAGCAGAGACTAACCAAATCATGGACGAGCTGCACGACATTGGCGCAAAGGCAATTCTGGTGAGCGCAATACACGCCGCGAGAATCTAGTGCCCGCTGTCCGAGTAATTCCATGCCTTGATGTTGCCGCTGGCAGAGTGGTCAAGGGCATCAATTTCGAAGGACTGCGAGACATCGGAGACCCGGTGGAACTCGCTTCTCGCTACTACGAAGAAGGTGCGGACGAGGTCACTTTCCTCGACGTCCACGCTTCCAGCGAAAACCGCAAAACCATGCTGGATGTTGTTACCAAATGTGCAGAGCAAGTGTTTATCCCACTCACTGTTGGCGGAGGCATCTCCTCATTGGCAGATGTCACATCGCTCCTTGCCGCTGGGGCTGACAAGGTTTCTGTTGGGAGCGCTGGCATTGCCCATCCCGCTCTGCTTGAGCAGATTGTTCGTGAGCATGGTTCACAGGTTTTAGTTATCTCCCTTGATCTAAAAAGAGCTTCGAGACCAAGCGGTTTCGGCGTTACCAGCCACGGCGGCAAGAATCTGACCGACCTCGACGCACTCCAGTGGATTCGTCAGGTCGAGGACCTCGGCGCTGGAGAGCTTTTGGTCAACTCCATAGATGCCGATGGGACGAAGTCAGGCTTTGACATTGAGCTAGTTGAGCTAATCAAAGCTCAGTCATCACTGCCGGTAATCGCATCAGGCGGAGCGGGCACCGTTGACGACTTTGTAGAGGCCGCAAGCGCAGGAGCCGATGCAGTTCTAGCCGCAAGCGTCTTCCACGAGGGTGAAATTAGTATTGGTGAGGTAAAGAGGGCCCTAAGCGAAGCGAGTGTCGAGGTGAGACTTTGATAGATCCGCAAGTCTTGACCTATGACTCGAATGGGCTCATACCCGTTGTTGTGCAGGACGATTCCACCAAGGACGTCCTGATGCTGGGCTATGCCAACCAGGAGACCCTGAGAGAAACAGTTGAAACCGGCCGCATGGTCTTCTACTCGCGTTCGCGATCAGAGCGTTGGCTCAAGGGAGAGACCAGCGGGAACTTCCTGCATGTTAGTTCTATCTCTGTGGACTGCGACAAGGATGCCCTGGTGGCCATGGTTCACCCAGATGGCCCGACATGTCACCTCGGAACCACATCCTGCTTTGGAGCGCAATCTTGATTTCCCTGGATGAGGTAAAGGGATTAGCCAATACCTATAACGTCATACCGGTCGTAAAGCGCCTGTTCAATGGAATTGAGACGCCAATCGGGCTTTACCAAAAACTTTGTGGTGAGCGTGAGGATACTTTTCTGCTCGAGTCTGCCGAGCAAGGAGTCTGGGGGCGTTACTCATTCATTGGCGTGGCTAGCCGCGGAACTCTGACCGCGGATGAAAACCAAGCCACATGGAACTCCAAATACAGTGCGCTGCCCTCAGAGGCACTCGGAACTGACCCTATCGAGGCGCTGAAGCAGCTCCAGAGCAGCTGGAGGTCGGCCCCCGTGGAGTTTCCGTTGAGCTCCGGACTAGTTGGATTTGTCAGCTGGGGAGCGGTGAATCTAATTGAGAGGCTACCTGCGCCAAAGAGTGCCGACTACCAGTTGCCGCTATACGGGTTCAATCAATTTTCCGACCTTGTAGTACTTGATCACTCAAAGGCAGAAATCCTCTTGGTACATGTGATTTTTGTGGACAGCGATGGGTCTCTAGAGTCCAAGTATGAAGCGGCACTCACGTCGATAAATTCAATGCAGGAGATTATTGAGACCCCCTCGGCGTCTAAGTTCACATCACCAAAATGGCCTGACCCTGAGTTTGCAACAAATACTGCGAAGCAAGACTTTCTCGACAAGGTTGAGAAGGCGAAGGAGCACGTACGGCTTGGAGATGTTTTCCAGGTCGTAATATCGCAAAGGTTTGACTCAAAGCTTGAGGCCGACGCTCTTGATGTTTACAGGGCACTCAGAGCCACGAACCCATCGCCGTATATGTATCTCACTAGGTGGAGTGATGGCTCGGGCAGCTTCGCAATTGCTGGATCATCGCCGGAAGCGCTAGTAAAAGTAAGTGGGGGCCGAGCCGTCACCCACCCGATTGCAGGCTCGAGACCGAGAGGGGAGAGCTCAGCTGCAGACATGGCCCTTGCCTCCGAACTAATGAGCGACAACAAAGAGCGCAGCGAGCATCTAATGCTCGTTGATTTGGCGCGTAATGACCTTCTCAAGATCTGCGATCCCGCAAGTCTTGAGGTTACCGAGTTCATGGAAATCCACCGGTTTAGCCACATCATGCACCTTGTCTCGACCGTTGAGGGGCAGCTGCGCGAAGATGTCACAGCAGTCGATGCCATGCTGGCTACCTTTCCCGCAGGTACTCTCTCTGGAGCTCCTAAACCCCGGGCTCTTGAGATCATCCATGACCTTGAGCCCAGCTATCGTGGACTGTTCGGGGGAGTGGTCGGCTACTTCGACTTTGAAGGCAACTCTGATCTGGCAATAGCAATTAGGACTGCGCTAATTCGAAATGGTGTTGCCCACATTCAGGCTGGAGCTGGAATCGTGCTTGACTCAGTGGCTGAAAGCGAGCACGCCGAAACCGAAGCAAAGGCAGCTGTTGTCCTGAGAGCTGTTGCTGCCGCAAACGCTATGCATAATGACTAGGGCTGTATTGGTTCTACTCCTCCTGGTTGGAGCCTGGTGGTCCCTGCTTCTAATCGAATGGGTGACAGTTGAAGGCAAAGCCATCATTGGAGCCGAACTAAATCAGACGATGGCCCTTTTGCCAGCGGTTGCTGCACTCGCTGTCCTGATGTCCCTTTATCGCAAGATGCCGAGGCTTTTGGTCGGGCTAGGCTCACTGTCGATAGCTGCCACCTCAGCCATTGCGCTCTTAGGGGATCTCACCAGCTCACCAGCGGTGATTCAGGCAAGGGAGCAAGTTTCCGGTATCGCAGGTGGCGGAGCCGTGAACCTAGTCATCTCGCCAGTTATTTATGTTTTTGCGCTATCCGGACTCGCCCTTGCACTGATGGCAGCCCTTTTGGTCTTCGTGAGGCCCTCTGGTCGTTCAATGGAAGCTGGCAACCATGATCTGGATTCTAGAGACCTATGGGACGAGCAGTCAGAGTAATTGTTATCATTGGCACTTAGTCGAGAGGAAAAGATGTCACACAACGAAGAGCCCGGTCACGGACACTCACTTGCTGCCTGGGTAACGGTGGGGCTTGTAACACTCGCCTTCGCCATCGGGACTCTCTTTTTCTGGTTTGACAACGCATTGGTTGTCTGGCTTTCAGCTGGCCTTGCGCTAGCCGCCCCAGTTGTGGGCTACTTCCTAAAGCAGGCGGGCTATGGAGTCGGTGGCTCTAAAAGCTCCTCGCACTAGTGCTCCAGGGTCTCTTTGATGCAAGCCTGAAGGCATCCAATGCCCGCCAGGCACAGCTTTCGCGCGAGCTCCTTGAGCAGAAATGCACTCTCGTCTCCGCTGCCCCTGATGCCTATGATGCGTTGCAACCGGCTGAAAGCATCAAACTAATTGCCGAAATTAAGCGGCGAAGCCCATCGAGGGGCTTCCTTGCCGAAATACCAGATGCGCAGGCTCTGGGTGTCGGGTACGAATCCGCAGGTGCTCATGCAATCTCAGTGCTGACAGAGGAATCAGGTTTCGGTGGAAAGCTTTCTGATCTTCAAGAGGTAAGCCAGGCAGTCACAATTCCAACCCTTCGAAAAGACTTCATTTCAAATGAGTATCAGATTCTTGAGGCCAAGGCCGCGGGGGCCTCTATGGTGCTCTTGATTCTGGCCCAGCTATCGAAGGCAGAGTTTCGAAGCCTCTACGATTTCTCCAAGTCCATTGGCTTGGAACCGCTGGTCGAAACCCACAGTGCTGAAGAAATAGCAATCGCCGCGGACAGTGGTGCAAAGCTAATCGGCATAAACACTAGAGACCTCGTTACTTTCAAGACCGACATAGGGCTGTTTGAACAACTTGCCGCAAGGCTTCCGAGCGACTGTGTCAAAATTGCCGAGTCTTCGGTCAAACAGCTGTCGGATGTAGAGCGCTATCGAAGCGCAGGGGCAGACTGCGTGCTTGTGGGAGAGGCTCTGGTGAGCGGGGATTGGGCCACTCTGATACCTGAATTCACCTCGGTCTCTTAGGATTTACGCATGTCCCAAAAACTCGGTGAGCAGGTTGGCCCATACTTTGGCCAGTACGGTGGCCGCTTCGTGCCCGAACCCCTCATCGCAGCCCTAGATCAACTTTCGCAGGTCTATGAAGCAGCGCGCAAAGACCCTGAGTTCCACGAGGAACTGGGGGAGCTTCATCGCACCTACACGGGCAGGCCCTCGATAATCACTGAGGCCCAGCGCTTCGCCGCTGTCACAGGTGGACTTCGAGTATTTCTCAAGCGAGAAGACCTCAACCACACCGGAAGTCACAAGATAAATAACGTTATGGGTCAGGCACTGCTGGCAAAGCGAATGGGTAAAAAGCGCATCATCGCCGAGACCGGGGCGGGGCAGCACGGCGTTGCCTCGGCCACTGCTGCCGCCTACTTCGGGCTCGACTGCGTGGTCTACATGGGTGAGGTTGACACCGAACGTCAGGCCCTAAATGTCGCCCGCATGAAACTTCTCGGTGCTGAGGTGGTGGCTGTAAAGACCGGTTCGCGCACCCTCAAGGACGCCATTAATGAGGCGCTCAGGGATTGGGTTGCCAACGTCGAGACCACCCACTACCTACTCGGCACTGTCGCAGGTCCCCACCCCTTCCCGACTATGGTTCGTGACTTTCACAGCATTATTGGCAAGGAGTCAAAGGAGCAGATGCTGGAGCTAACTGGTGAACTACCGGCAGCTGTTGCCGCCTGTGTTGGCGGTGGTTCGAACGCTATTGGCATATTCCATGCTTTCCTCGACGATCCAGATGTTCAGCTTTGGGGATTCGAGGCCGCGGGTGACGGAATTGATACCCCAATGCACGCCGCTACCTTGAGCAGGGGAGTCCCCGGGGTGCTGCACGGAGCAATGAGTTACATGCTGCAAGATGAAGATGGTCAGACCTCGGAGTCACACTCGATTTCCGCAGGCCTCGACTATCCAGGCGTGGGTCCAGAGCACTCTTGGCTGAAAGATCTCGGCAGAGCTCAGTATCACGGGGTAACCGACAGCGAAGCGATGGAGGCGATGAAGCTGTTGTCTCAGACCGAGGGCATTATCCCCGCAATTGAGACCGCCCACGCTCTAGCGGGTATTCCGCACCTTGCAAAAGTACTTCCTGCCGGGGCATCGGTGCTTGTAAACCTCTCGGGCAGAGGTGACAAGGACATGGAGACCGCCGGTCGTTACTTTGGACTACTGGGCGCATGAGCGTCCAGAGTGTCCTGGAGACAAATAGAGGCAGCGGCAGGGGAACACTAGTTGGCTACTTTCCTGCGGGATACCCAACCGTAGAGGACTCAGTTGCCGCATTTGTTGCTCTTGCGCAAAACGGCTGCGACATCCTTGAAGTCGGGGTTCCCTATTCAGATCCTGTGATGGATGGCCTCGTGATTCAAAAGGCGACCGAAAAGGCACTCGAGAACGGCTTCAAGCTAAGTCAGTTGTTTGAGGTGATTCGCGGTGTCCGTGAGCAGGTCGACACGCCGATGCTTGTCATGAGCTACTACAACCCAGTGCTTCGCTACGGTGTCGAAAAGTTCGCCGATGAGCTGAAGCAAGCCGGTGCCCAGGGCATGATCACTCCAGATCTCATTCCTGACGAGGCTTCTAGATGGCTAGAGTCTGCCGATAAGCACGACCTAGACAGAGTATTTCTGGTCGCTCCAAGCAGTTCGGACGAGAGAGTTGCCGCCAACACCAACGCCTCACGCGGCTTTGTCTACTCGGTTTCGACTATGGGCATTACCGGAGAGCGCGCTGAGGTTGACAAACTCGCTAGGGAAGTGGCGGGCAGGGTAAAAGCCATTGGAAGCGCCCCCACCTGCGTGGGCGTTGGGGTTTCGACCGGCGCGCAGGTAAGGGACGTGAACACCTACGCTGATGGAGCGATTGTCGGCACTGCTCTGATCGCCGCCTATGAGAGCTCCGGGCTTGATGGATTGATTGAAAAGACCCGCGAGCTTGCCAGCGGTTTAGGATAGCCAGGTGGACTTTCTTACCGGCATACCCTCGCCCGAAATTAGCTACATTGACCTTGGGCCCGTGCGCATCCACTTCTACGCGCTCTTTATTC
>JBDQMQ010000021.1:0-10068 GCA_040262185.1 Aquiluna sp.
ACCCCAAGATCCACACCTCCGGCCGCACCAAGACCTGGGCAGCCTGTGATGAGCATTTGAGCTTTCTGGTTGACTATCTATCAGCAAGAAACTTTTTCCTAGGGACAAAGATCATTGAAGCAAAGCACGATTAGAAGGTGGGGCCCGTGGCTTGCACTTGTGCTGCTTTTTGCAATCGCAACCTCACTGCTTAGCTGGTGGCAGTTCTCTAGACGAGCCGAGAGAGTAGAGCGAATTGACCAGGTCATTCAAAACTACGATCTAAAACCAATTCCCTACTCAGACATTGACTGGGTTATAAATCCCGACGGCACCTCCGACCAAGAGTGGACGCCAGTCGAAGTCACCGGAACCTACCTACCCGAATTGGCGACTGTTGTCAGAAACAGGCCACTAAACGGCCAACCTGGCTTTCTCCAGCTGGTTCCGCTTAGATTGCCATCCGGAGAGCTCTTAATCATCGAACGAGGCTGGCTATTTGCATCCTCGGAGCTTGTGACTCCGGATTCAAACCCCCTGCCATCTAGCGACCAACACAGCCTCACGCTCAGACTGAGAGTTTCAGAACCGGATCTAAACCGGGAGGATGTTCCTGGCCAAATTGCCTCCATCGATTTGCCGCGGTTAGCAGAGCGATTTGCGAATTCGGGAGAGGTCGTTGTCGAGCACTACGGAAGAGTTGTGACTGAGGAGCCAAGCTATCAAGACGCCCCTTTCCCAATGCCGAAGCCGACCCTCAACGAGGGAAATCACCTGTCCTATGCGATCCAGTGGATCATCTTTGGAGTGATGGCTTTCGCTGCCTTTTTCTGGGCTTTACGCAACGACCGGAGAATCAGACTCGAGGAGGCTGGGCTGCTTGAGCCGAAGCAGCAAAAGCGTACCCAGGCCGTCATTGATGCCGAGTATGAAGATTTGAACCAGTAAACTTCCTAGCAATCGGAAGGAATCAGATGTCCATTGCAACTGCCACCCTGGTTGACAGGATTGTCCCCCGCACGCGTGTAAATGACGTGGCGCTAGTTTTCTCGGGAGCCGCACTAACCGCACTTGCGGCTCAGGTTCAGATTCCGATGTATCCAGTCCCCATGACCCTTCAGACCTTTGCAGTGCTGCTAGTGGCAGCGACTCTGGGTGCTGCAAGGGGCGCCGCATCCATGGGTGTCTACCTTGCATTGGGTGCGGCTGGACTTCCAGTTTTCGCAGGTGCTAAGGCGCTGACCGCCGTGCTGCCAACAGCTGGCTACCTTGTTGGGTTCGTCGTTGCCGGTTTTGTGGTTGGGGCATTGGCTGCTAGAGGGTTTTCAACAACCCCAATTAGAGTCGCCGCCTCATTTGCCCTCGGTAGCGCAATCATCTATCTGCTTGGAGCTGGCTGGCTAGTGGTGGGTCTTGGACTTTCGCTCCCCCAGGCTTTGGCCGCAGGAGTCGCACCATTCTTGGTTGGAGATGTAATCAAGGCAGTAGCAGCCGCGACGCTGCTTCCAATTGCTTGGAAGTTTGTTCGCTAGATAGAGAATCCGATTGACCGCATCATTTCGCGGCCATCCTCTGTAATTTTCTCCGGGCCCCATGGCGGCATCCAGACCCAGTTGATTCTGAAAGCCTCGACTACCCCATCTAGCGCTTCTGCGGTCTGCTCCTCGATAACATCGGTTAGCGGGCAACCAGCCGAAGTCAGCGTCATGTTGATGAGTAGCGCCCCATCTTCAGACTCTTGAAGCCCGTAGACCAACCCCAGGTCAACGATGTTTACCCCAATCTCAGGATCGATGATCTCCTTCATAGCGTCTATGACCTCGTCATAGCGCTGTGGGGTTAGCTCTTTTGGCTCTGTCATACGGCAGCCTTGGTGTAGCGGTCGTAGCCCTCGTTCTCGAGGCGCTCAGCGAGCTCTGCCCCGCCCTGCTCTGCGACCTTGCCCGCCACGAACACGTGCACGAAGTCAGGCTTGATGTAGCGAAGAATGCGGGTGTAGTGGGTGATTAGCAATACGCCAAGCCCATTGTCGGCGTGGGCGCGGTTTACGCCCTCGGAGACCACCTTGAGAGCGTCGACATCCAGACCCGAATCGGTCTCGTCGAGGATTGCGATCTTTGGCTTCAGTAGCTCAAGCTGCAAGATCTCGTGGCGCTTCTTCTCTCCGCCGGAGAATCCCTCATTTACGTTGCGCTCGGTGAAGTCCGAGTCCATGCGCAAATTACCCATTGCATCGCGCAGGTCCCCAACCCACTCACGCAGCTTTGGAGCCTCTCCGCTGAGTGCGGTCTTTGCGGTCCTCAAGAAGTTTGATACCGAAACCCCTGGAATTTCGACCGGGTACTGCATGGCCAGGAACATTCCTGCCCTGGCCCGCTCGTCAACGCTCATTTCCAGTACGTCTTCGCCATCGAGAAGAATCTGGCCATCGGTAACCTCATACTTTGGGTGACCGGCAACGGAGTAGGCAAGGGTCGACTTACCAGAGCCGTTTGGTCCCATGACCGCGTGAATTTCTCCGGACTTGATGGTCAGGTCGACTCCTCGCAGGATCTGCTTGCTGCCCTGGTCGGTCTCTACCGATACGTGTAGGTTCTTGATTTCTAGAGTGGTCATTGTCTTCTTTCCTAAGGTCTTAGTCTTCGTACTCGACGAAAATTTCGTCGTTTTCAATCAATACTTCGTAGGTTGCTACTGGCTCGTATGCAGGAAGCGAAAGTGGCTTACCGGTGTCGAGCTCAAACTTGGCGCCGTGCGCCCAGCACTCGATGGTTTTATCGTCAACAAACCCTTCGCTAAGAGAGATCTCACCGTGGGAGCACTTGTCATCGAGGGCCCTGACGTCACCCGATGGCGTCCTGACGATTGCTAACGCGTGATCTCCAATTTTCACCCTCAACGCTTTGCCCGGCTTGAGATCATCCAGGGCGCAAATTCGAATTGCCATTTACGCCCCCGCTTTTTCTAGTTCTGCCTCAATCGCGGAGATAAGGCGCTGCTCGATCGACTCAATGCCGATCTTCTGGATTACCTCACTGAGGAATCCGCGAACAACCAGCTTCTTCGCCTGATCCTCATCGATGCCGCGAGACATCAGGTAGAAAAGCTGCTCGTCGTCAAAGCGTCCCGATGCACTTGCGTGTCCGGCACCTTCAATTTTTCCGGTCTCGATCTCGAGGTTGGGAACCGAGTCAGCACGCGCACCATCGGTCAAGAGCAGGTTGCGATTGAGCTCGTAGGTTGAGGTTCCCACAGCAGACTCACGAATCAAAACGTCTCCAACCCAAACAGTGTGAGCACCGGCTCCCTGAAGCGCTCCCTTGTAGGCAACGTTTGAGACGCAGTTCTCTGCAATGTGGTCGACGTAGGGACGGTGTTCAAAGTAGTTGCCGCTGCCTGCGAGGTAAACCCCGTACATGCTGACCTCTGCACCAGACGAGCTAAGCGAAACTGCTGGAACTACTCGCACCAAATCGCCTCCCATGGTCACAACAACATGCTTGAGACTGCTGTCGCGACCCAGCTTCGAAAATTGAGTTGAGACGTGGGTCGACCCGCCCTCCCATTCCTGAAGCGAAACAAAGTTCAACTGCGCGCCATCTCCGAGGATAATCTCGACGTTCTCCCCAAGGACACCCTGTCCCATGTGGTCAAGGGCAATGGTGGCCTTGGCGTGGTTTCCGACCGAAACAACTACGTGAAGTGCTTTGGCCTCGGGCTTGCTAGGAGCAATCTTTATAAAAGAGGCATCGGTTGTTTCTGACTCAGCCTCCACTTCAATCGCTAGGGTCTTTGAGGCATTGGTCCAAGCTGCAGCGGAAACTCTCTCCTCGGGCAGACCAGCGGAACCAACCAGTGGATCGGTGGAGTCGACCCAGCGCATGCTGGTTCCTGCAGCAAGCTCGGCAGTGACCTCAGACTCCGAGAGCTCTCCCATAACCTCTTTGTCGAGCCCACGGAGCTTGTCAAGCGGCACATAGCGCCATATCTCCTGACGGTTGGAGAGCTCAGGAAAGTCGCTGACACTTGTTGACCTAGGTCGCTCGCTTCTAGTTTGGATGGGCACGTTGCCGTGCGAATGGGCCTCCAGGCCGTGCTGTGCCGCCACTATCCAACAGCCCCTTCCATCTGCATCTCGATTAGCTTGTTTAGCTCCAGGGCGTACTCCATTGGGAGCTCCTTGGCGATTGGCTCGATAAATCCTCGGACAATCATGGCCATGGCCTCATCCTCTTCGATACCCCTGGACTGCAGGTAGAAAAGCTGCTCCGCACTGATCTGGGAGACAGTTGCCTCGTGGCCCATGGAAACATCATCCTCGCGGATGTCGTTTGCTGGGTAGGTGTCCGAGCGTGAAATGGTGTCGACCAACAGAGCATCACAGCGAACGGTGTTGGCTGAGTGATGGGCACCTGGGTTGACCCGAATCTCGCCGCGGTAGGAGGTTCGACCCCCACCTCTGGCGATGGACTTGGAGACAATCGAGCTGGTGGTGTACGGAGCTAGGTGAATCATCTTTGCTCCTGCGTCCTGGTGCTGGCCCTCGCCCGCAAATGCCACGGAGAGAGTCTCGCCTCGGGCATGCTCACCGGCCAGAATCACCGATGGGTACTTCATGGTGACCTTCGATCCGATGTTGCCGTCGATCCACTCCATGGTTGCGCCCTCATGGGCAATGGCCCTCTTGGTTACGAGGTTGTAGACATTGTTAGACCAGTTCTGGATTGTGGTGTAGCGGACCCTCGCATTTTTCTTCACGATGATCTCTACAACTGCACTGTGCAGCGAGTCGGACTGGTAGATCGGAGCGGTGCAACCCTCGATGTAGTGAACATAGGAGTCCTCGTCGGCAATGATGAGCGTCCGCTCAAACTGCCCCATGTTCTCTGTGTTAATTCTGAAATAGGCCTGAAGTGGAATCTCAACTTTTACGCCCTTTGGAACGTAAACGAAGGATCCACCTGACCAAACGGCGGTGTTGAGGGCGGCAAACTTGTTGTCCCCGGCAGGGATTACAGTGCCGAAGTACTCCTCAAAAATCTCCGGGTGCTCCTTCAAAGCAGTATCGGTGTCCAGGAAGATGACGCCCTGCTCCTCGAGGTCCTCACGGATTTGGTGGTAAACCACCTCGGACTCGTACTGCGCTGCAACACCGGCAACTAGGCGCTGACGCTCCGCGTCGGGTATTCCGAGTCTCTCGTAGGTGTTACGGATGTCCTCGGGCAAATCTTCCCAGCTCTGCGCCTGACGTTCTGTCGAACGCACGAAGTACTTGATGTTGTCAAAATCGATACCACTGAGGTCTGAACCCCAGGTGGGCATTGGTTTCTTTCCAAAAAAGTCATATCCCTTGAGCCTGCGCTCCAGCATCCACTGGGGCTCCTCCTTGCGCGATGAAATGTCACGCACCACCTCGTCGCTGATACCCCTGCGGGCACTCTCTCCTGCGGTGTCGGAGTCGGACCAACCGAACTCGTAGTTACCTAGATCGTCGAGCTCCGGACGATCAATGATCTTTTCTGACATGAGACCTCCTGGTTTCAATCATTACAACTCGCTTAGAGCCCTGCTATTCCGGAATAAAGCAGAACAGCGGGGTTGTTCTGAGTGAGGTAATAGGCTAAAACACATAGCTTTCAAAAACTAGTAAGGCATACCTAAGTTGAGCTCAGTTCTGGTACCGGTTAGAAACCTGTGGTTTGAGCGCCTGACCTCGCCCAGAAGACTGCGACTTTATGTCTGGCTCTCGCTTGCCACCCAGATTCTGATTGTCGTGACCGGGGGTTTGGTAAGGCTCACTGGATCGGGCCTCGGCTGCCCAACATGGCCCAAGTGCACCGACGAATCACTGGTCAGCACTTCCGAAATGGGCATTCACGGCGTCATTGAGTTTGGCAATCGGCTGTTGACCTTCGTTCTGTTGATCGTTGCCCTGCTTACTTTCTCCACGATTATTCGAGCTTTGGAGGACCGAGCTCAGCTTTTGCGTCTGGTCTATGGCTTTTTTGGCTTCGTGGCGCTTTTTGTCGTAGGGCTTGCGCTCGCGGTGAGGTCGCTGGATGGGCTGTCAATCTCAGTGCTTGCGGCCGCCTCCCTGGGAGGCTTGGCCACCGCTGCCAGCTTCGCGGTGGTTGCAAGAAAAAAGGATCCGAAGGGGTTGACGCTTCCCAGCTTCGGCCTAGGTTTTGGCATCATTTTGCAGGCTGTTGTAGGCGGCATAACAGTGCTGACCGAGCTAAATAGCTGGATCGTGGGAATTCACTTTTTGATTTCCTCGCTGCTAATTGCCCTTGCGTCTCTTTTGGTTTTCCGGGCGCTTCCCAAGGAGGCAAGTGCGGTCAGCCCCCTAGCGAGGGCACTGTCGATCCCCACAATCGTGGTTGGGGCCGTTGCAATCGTTGTTGGGGTGTTGGTAACGGGCGCTGGTCCTCACGCCGGGGATGCTTTGACACCGAGAAACGGCCTCGATCTGGAGATTTGGCAGCATTACCACAGCTATCCCGGCTACTTGATGGTCGGACTTATTGCCTTACAGGTTTCCCTGCAGGTTAGGCAGACAGGTTTTTCCATCTCAAACCTTGCGACCAGAACCCTAACTCTGCTGTTGGCAGCGACAATTTTGCAGGCTCTAGTCGGGGTGGTGCAGGCAAGAATGGGCGTGCCTGAGTTTTTGGTGGCACTTCATATGCTCGGCGCAGCAGTGCTTAGCTCCCTTCTAACTTTCCAGTACCTAACGCTTGCGAGGAGTCGTTGAGGACTCTTTTTTGGTTTCGTCGCGACCGCAGAATCCAAGACAATCTCGCTCTCAATGCCGCAGCCGAAGCCGCCAGTGAACTACACAGCCTTTTTGTCTTCCCGCAGTGGCTGCCAAATCGCTCACCGCTTAGACAACACAGCATTCTTGAATCGGCCAGAAGTTTAGATGCTTCACTTCCTGGCGGCTTGTCGGTGACCCTCGGTAACTCAGCCGAAGCCATCGCCACCTACTGCAAAGACCACGAGATTGAAACGGTCTTCGCCACACGAAGTTTTGACACTTCGGGCATTGCGGTGCAAGAGGAGGTCCATGAGGAGCTTGCTCTGTTAGGGGTGGAGCTGGCGCTGGTTGATAGT
This sequence comes from Aquiluna sp., assembly GCA_040262185.1. Taxonomy (GTDB): domain Bacteria; phylum Actinomycetota; class Actinomycetes; order Actinomycetales; family Microbacteriaceae; genus Aquiluna. Next base: position 7,093 of record JBDQMQ010000021.1, read on the forward strand.
TATTACGCCGTTACTCCCGGGACCATTAGAAAAGACGATGGCTCCCCCTTGAAGGTTTACACGCCTTTCTACAAGCGCTGGTACCTAAACGGTTGGGACTCTCCTGCGCATCTAGATACCGCAAGTGTCAACTGGGCACCTGCAGAGAAATCGCAGTGGTTTGAACCAACTGGCACCGCACCGTTTTTGGCTAAAGCGGGTGAAGCACGTGCTCTCGCGACCCTCGAGAGGTTCAGGGAGCGGGTGGATCGCTATCACGAGGATCGCAACAGGTGCGACATCTCTGGAACCTCTCATCTTTCTCACGCTCTTGCCCACGGTGAGATACACCCAAGGACGCTGCTCGCAGAGCTAGGCGGCAGTGAGGGCGAAGAGGTATTTCGCAAGGAAATAGCCTGGCGAGAGTTTTATGCGGATGTCCTGTTCCACAATCCACACACTCTGCATGACTACCTCGAGCCGCGCTTTGCGAAGATGCGTTTTGACGATCCAGAGGAGCATGCACAGAAGCTGCAGGCATGGAAGAGCGGGATGACCGGCTATCCAATTGTTGACGCGGCAATGCGTCAGCTACTGCAGACCGGTTGGATGCATAACAGGGCACGAATGATAGTTGCGAGCTTCTTGGTCAAAGACCTGCATTTCGAGTGGCAAATCGGCGCTCGCTATTTTGAAGAGCACCTTACTGACCACGACCCAGCTTCGAATTCACACGGCTGGCAGTGGACGGCAGGTTGCGGGACAGACGCCTCACCCTACTTCCGAGTCTTCAATCCGGTGTTGCAAGGCGAGAAGTTTGATCCCAAGGGCGATTACGTAAGGAAGTTTGTTCCTGAACTGCGGCACATCCTTGACGGCTCTGTACACCAGCCTTGGCTTTTAGTGGACGGAAACACACACGGCTATCCCCCACCGATTGTCGATCACGCGAAAGAGCGCGATGAATCGCTTGCGAGGCTTGCGGAGATAAAGGTCTAGCTAGAGGAAGATCAGCGGATCGATAGCTATCGCGATAAACAACACGGTCAGCTGAGTAATCGAGCTGTGAAAGAGCCTCATGGGGTTGGCTGGAATAGAAGTCTTGGCCTCTCGGTAGAGCAAGTGTGACTCAAATACGAACCACAACCCTGAAGCTAACGCCACAACCGTGTAGATCAGCCCCATTTGCGCCACGGGAATAAGCAAAAGCGAGGCAGCTAGATAGGCCCACGCGTAGAGGATTATCTGCCTGGCAACTACCTGGTTCTTAGCAACTACGGGCAGCATTGGAACACCCGCACTCTTATAGTCCTCAAGATACTTCATCGAGAGCGGCCAGTAGTGTGGCGGAGTCCACAGGAACACGATTAGAAACAGCACGAAAGCAGTAAACGAAACCTCACCTGTGACGCTTGCCCAGCCGATCAGTGCCGGCATAGCTCCCGCGGCACCTCCCCAGACAATGTTTTGTGGGGTTCGGCGCTTTAGGCCGAGCGTGTAAACAAAGACGTAGAAGAGAATTGCGGCGAGACTCAAGAGCGCGGAAAGCGGATTAACCAACACCGCAAACCAGACCACAGAGATAGCTCCAATTACCCAAGCAAAGACAAGGGCCTCAGTTTTTGTTAGTTCGCCGGTGACCAGAGGTCGGTTTTTGGTTCGACCCATCACCTTGTCTATGTCTGCATCTATGTAGCAGTTGAATGCGTTTGCGCTTCCTGCGCTCAGAGCGCCACCAAATAAGACTGCAAGAACCAGCCACAGATTTGGAAGTCCTCTTTCGGCCAGGATCATCGTCGGAACCGTGGCAATTAGTAGCAGCTCAATGACCCTTGGCTTAGTCAGCGCAAGGTACGCCGCTAGCTTGCGCGCAAGCGAGACAGAAGACCGTGTGGGAGCAGACATTTGTTCTAGTCTACGTTGTCCGAGAAGCCGAATCTGGCTCAGGGTATAGACTTTAGGCCTTATTCAAGGCAAAGTCGCCTGGTCTTTTCTCCTGGGTTTTCACCCCCAAATGACGGGATATTCACATTGCTTCAGTGGAACGAAATCGATGACTTAGCAGTCAAAACCGCCAAGGTATTGGCCGCTGATGCGGTCGAGAAGGTTGGCAACGGCCACCCTGGAACTGCAATCAGCCTTGCCCCTGCCGCCTATCTACTTTTTCAGAAGGTAATGCGCCACGACCCAGCCGACGATCGCTGGATCGGTAGGGACCGCTTCATACTCTCAGCAGGGCATTCCTCTCTGACTCTCTACAACCAGTTATTCCTAGGAGGCTTTGGGCTAGAGAAGGAGGACATTGAGTCCCTTCGCACCTGGGGCTCAAAGACCCCCGGTCACCCCGAGTTCGGGCACACCAGGGGCGTTGAAATTACCACTGGTCCCCTAGGTCAAGGCCTGGCCTCGGCAACCGGTTTCGCCATGTCCACAAGGTTTGAGCGCGAGCTGTTTGACCCAGAGGCAAGTGCCGGCAAGTCAGTCTTTGATCACTTCGTCTATGTCATAGCTGGGGATGGCGACATGATGGAGGGAGTAAGCGGTGAGGCAGGGTCGCTTGCCGGTCACCTTGGCCTTGGAAACCTCATCGCGATTTACGACGCAAACCAGATTTCTATCGAGGATGACACAAACATTTCGTTCACGGAGGACGTTGCAGCCCGCTACCGCTCATACGGCTGGGAGACCCTAGAGGTTAGCTTCCGCGGAAGCGAGTACAAAGAGGACGTCCACGCTCTCTACGAGGCAATCCAGAAAGCCAAGCAAAATCTTGAGCAGCCAACCCTAATCACCCTGAGAACCATCATTGGTTGGCCCTCTCCAACCAAGCAGAACACTGGGAAGATTCACGGCTCAAAGCTTGGCGAGGACGAGGTAAAGGGACTCAAGGAGGCTCTCGGGTTTGATCCAGAGCAGTCCTTTGAGGTGAGCGAAGAGGTACTGAGCCACACCCGTGACCTCGCCAATCGGGCAAAGGCAGATCGCGAAGTATGGGAT